>CAJXUT010000184.1 GCA_913061365.1 uncultured Colwellia sp. | reverse complement strand
TTGCTCAATTAATTCATCTCTTAGATTTTCCAAACGAACAAATTTAGCCGTTTCTTGTTGATGTTTATTTGCCATTACATCAATAGCTTGATAAATAGGAGCAAGGTCTGTCTCTAGCAATATTTTTGCAATATGGCGAATATGACGACGTAAGGCCTCATTTTTATTCCTGATTTTATCAGCCACAATCATCGCATCTTTTAGATCGTCACTTAACGGTAAGCGACTACGTTGATGTTTAGACATCTCTACTAATTTTTGACCGAAATCCTGCAATTGATGCATTTCTTTTTTTATTTCGGTTTTACTCTTCAATTCTTGGTCTATTTCCGATGATAAGTCGTCGATATCGTTGGCTGACTGGGGCATAATAGTTGTTAATATAAGTTAATTTAAATCAATATCTTCATTATACGTAAAAAATAATAAAGTTGATATTTTAAAAGCCTAAGTAGACAAAAAACTATGAGCCAAGCAAAACAGTGTAGCGATCCATTAACCGAGCAATTAGAACAAGTTAAATCAAGAGTTGCGCAAGTACTTGAATTAGCTAAATCATTAGGAGCCGATGGTGCAGAAGTTGCCATGAGCCGTCAACAGGGGTTAAGTGTTGGTACTCGTCTTGGTGAGGTGGAGAATGTTGAATTTACCAATGATGGCGCTTTAGGTATTACTGTTTATCAACAGGGCAGAAAAGGCAGCGCTTCAACAGCCGATTTATCTGAAAAAGCCCTTGCTCAAGCTGTTGAAGCGGCAGTAAATATTGCTAAATATACATCAGTTGATGACTGTTCAGGTTTGGCTGATAAAGAATTGCTGGCGATGAATCCGCTGGATTTAGATTTATATCATCCAAAAGAATTAACTACAGAGCTGGCTATCGAAATTGCCAAAGAATGTGAACAAAGTGCATTAGATAGTGACGCTCGTATTACAAATTCTGATGGGGCTAATTTAGATTGTTTCTCTGGCTTTAAAGTTTATGGCAATAGCCATGGACAATTAGTGGGATATCCAAGTTCGCGTCATAGTTTAAGTTGTGTTGTTATTGCGGGTAGCGATGATGAAATGCAGCGTGACTATGCTTATGATGTTAATCGTGATTTTAACTTGCTAGAGAACGGTATTAGCATTGGTAAAAAAGCAGCTAGTGAAGCCATTTCTCGATTAAGCCCACAAAAAATATCAACACAAAAAGTACCTGTGCTATTTCGTGCAGACATAGCAAACACTCTTTGGGGGCACTTTATTGCCGCAATCAGTGGGGGAAATTTATATCGTAAATCATCCTTTTTACTCGATGCGCTTGGAAAGGAAGTATTCCCTGAGTTTTTAACTATTCAAGAGCGCCCACATATCAAAAAAGCTTTAGCAAGCAGCGCTTTTGATAGTGAAGGAATTCTGACTCAAGATAGAGATATTATTATTGATGGCAGTTTACAAACTTATTTATTGACCAGTTATTCAGCACGTAAGTTAGGACTTACATCGACAGGACATGCTGGTGGTATTCATAACTGGTTAGTGAAAGATAAAAATATAAGCAGTAAAGGTAATGTGGATGCTGATTTTGATGCGATGCTGAAAACATTGGGTACTGGACTGTTAGTCACTGAGTTGATGGGGCAGGGGGTTAATGTTGTTAATGGTGATTACTCTCGTGGTGCTGCGGGATTCTGGGTTGAAAATGGTGAATTAGCTTACCCTGTAAGTGAAATAACTATTGCTGGAAATTTATCGCAAATGTTCAAAGGTATTATTGCTGTTGGCTCTGATATTGATAGACACGGCAGCATTGGTACAGGCTCTATTCTTATTGATGAAATGCAAGTGGCAGGACAGTAGACCTTTTGACGGTATAAAACTTACTAGAGTGATGTTAATAGTGCCATTCTAGTAAGTTAACTTAGTTATGAGTTATCGCTTATTAGCTAAGTTAGTAAAAGTGTTGCAGTACCTAAAAAAGCGAAAATCCCGACAACATCAGTAACGGTAGTAATGATGACACTACCAGCTAACGCGGGATCGATGTTTAAACGTTTTAATAATAAAGGTATGGCTACGCCAGCTAAACCTGCTGCGGTCATATTCATTAACATGGCGATAGCGATTACACCACCTAGCATGAGATCTTGCTTCCAAATTGAAACAAATGTAGCAATTAATAGTGCCCAAATAACACCATTTAGAAAACCAATTGCAGCTTCTTTGTGTAGCAATGCACGGGCATTACTATCACCTACATGCCCAAGTGCCATGCCTCGAATAACCAAGGTTAATGTTTGGTTACCAGCCACGCCGCCCATACTTGGAACTAATGAATTTAACACCGCTAAAATTGCTAGCTGTTGAAAAATGCCTTCAAACATACTGGTTACTGCTACTGCTAACAGCGCAGTAACTAAATTGACACCTAACCATAATGAGCGCTGTTTTGTACTTTTTATAACAGGAGCAAAGGTATCGGCTTCATCATCTAAACCCGCCATACTCATCATTGAATGTTCTGCATTTTCACGAATGATATCAACTACATCATCAATTGTTATACGGCCAACTAGATGTCCATCTTCATCAATTATAGGAGCAGAAAGCCAATCATGACGTTCGAATAACTGTGCGACTTCTTGCTCATCCATATCAGCTTGTACAGCTTCAACTTCTGCATCAATTAGCGTTAATAAAATAACATCTGGCTGAGCCGTAATAATGGTGGCTATAGAGACCGCACCAATAAATATATTGTTTCGATCAACAACATAAAAAGAATCGGTTGCTTCAGGCAATTGTCCTTTTAAGCGTAAGTAACGGAGTACTACATCAACACTAACCTCGGGGCGTAGTGTGATGGTATCGGTATTCATGATACCGCCGGCGGTGTCTTCTTCGTAAGATAATGCGGTCTCTACTCGGCTTCTATCTTGAGAATCCATTGAGTTGAGAACTTTACGATAAACAGCATCAGGTAGAGTACGCAATACTTCAGCTATATCATCAACATCCATGCCTTCAGCAACTGCAGCCAGTTTCTCTGGTTGCATGCTTTGTAAAATACCCTTACGAACTTCTTCATTTAGTTCTTCAAGTACTTCACCATGATGATCAATATCAATGAGTTGCCAGATGATTGGACGGCTTCTGGCGGTAGATGATTCAAGAATAAGTGCTAAGTCAAATGCTGACATGCCTTGTAGTAACTTACGTACATAAACAAACATACCACTATCAAGTGCTTCATTGACCTGATGTAGCGTTTGATGAATATTTTCTTGTTCTATTAATTCAGACATAAATATTACGCAAGTTGACTGTGTTTACATAAGAAGTGCTTAATCTATATCAGCTTAACACGCTATTAAATCATTGGATAATATAGCGTTTAAATACCTTGAGATAGTTCGTTTAGTTTATCGTAACTGAATGGTTTTATCAGCTATTTTGTTACTCTTCCTCATCAAATTTATCAGAAATTAACTGACTAATTGCTTGTAATGCTTGTGGGGCATCAACTCCTTCAATTGTGACTTTTACTGTTTTTCCTTGTCCACCAGCTAATAGCATAATTGCCATTATACTATTAGCGTCTGCTTTTTTTCCCTCTAACTCTAAATTGATTGTGGCAGTAAATTGCTGGCAAAGCTGTGCTAATTTGCTGGCAGCACGTGCATGCAAGCCTAGTTTATTGACTATAGTTAATTCTTTAGAAACGGTAATCATTTCATCATTGTTGGATACATTCATCGTATTGATTACGTCTTTGATTTTTCAAGATCTCGATGACGAGTTTGTATATCTTTTTGTTCTTTTCTAAAATTGTTAGCCAATAATTCTGCAATATAAACAGATCTGTGTTTACCACCTGTACAACCAATTGCTATGGTGACATAGCTGCGGTTGTTACGTTCTAGGTGTGGCAACCAAGTCATCATGAAGCTATTAATTTGCCAAACAAACTTTGTTACTATGGGTTGGCTAGATAAAAAATCTTTTACAGGTTGCTCTAAACCAGTATAGGGCTTGAGCTCTTTTTCCCAAAAAGGGTTAGGTAAAAAACGAGCATCAAAAACATAATCAGCATCAGTTGGTATACCATGTTTGAATCCGAATGATTCAAAAACCAATACCATAGCCCCTGTTTTTTTACCTAAAATGCGTTCTCTAACTAAATCGGCTAATTGATGAGGACTTAATTGACTCGTATTAATGAACAAATCAGCATTGACTGAGATAGGAAGCAGTAACTCTTTTTCTAGCGCAATAGCTTGATCGAGTGCTAAGTTTTTCTTGATCAAAGGATGTAAACGACGAGTTTCACTAAAGCGACGAATTAGGTCGTTATCGTCAGCATCTAGATATAACGTGGTAACATCTATGGCACTAGGTAGGTATTCAATGATCTCCGGTATATCTTTAGGATCGTTGGGTAAGTTTCGCACATCAAGGCTTACAGCAACATTCTCATAATCATTAATCACGGTATGGGTTAATGCTGGCAATAAGTTAATTGGAATATTATCTACGCAGTAATATCCTAAATCCTCTAAAATTCTTAATGCTACAGATTTACCTGAGCCTGAGCGACCGCTGACAATAATAAGTTTCATATGTTTGAATTCCAAGCCACAGAGTGATTGTTTTGGGATATTAATTTAGCTTTTTACTGATTAATTTGTTTGTTGAATAAAGCTAAATAATTGCTGATTACTTGTGCATTTACGTACTTGTTTTACTGTTTTTCGATCACTAAATAACTGTGCAATACTTTGTAAGGTATTTAAGTGCTGTTGGTTGCTATTTTCGGGCACAAACAAACAAATAAATATGTCAACAGGCTTGTTATCTATCGCATCAAAATCAATAGCTGTATCGGTTGTTAACAAGACAGCCATCGCTTTATCGGTATTACTTAATCTTCCATGAGGTATTGCAATACCATTACCTATGCCAGTACTCCCCATTTTTTCTCTGTTCAGAATACTTTCTAATAAATCGCTTTCATCACAGTCGCCTATTTTTTCAGCAGCAAGCAGACAGATTTGTTCGAGGATACGTTTTTTACTGATAGCAGGGACTGCACATAACGTGCAGTCCAATGTTAGGATATCTTGTAGTGTCATAATTTTTTAGGTGTTAATGGTGGGATATTTTACCTTTGTACTTTAGTACTTGGCGATCTAATTTATCAACTAAAGTATCTATAGAAGCATACATGTCTGAATTTGTTGAAGAAGCAAAAATTTCTGTACCACTCATATGCACAGTGGCTTCAGCTTTTTGATTTAATTTCTCCACAGTTAATACAACATGTACATTATTAATATGATCAAAATGTCGTTCTAACTTAGCAAATTTAGTATCAACATACTCTCGTAATGAAGAAGTAACGTCTACATGGTGACCAGTAAGATTCATTTGCATATAAATACTCCTAATAGGATAAATAGAAAGTTCTAGAGTAAACTCTTACGTTGATTTGACGGTGGAATAGACAATGACTCTCGGTATTTGGCTATAGTACGTCTAGCAACATTAATTCCCTGCTCGGCTAATAAAGTAGCCATTTTGCTATCACTAAGCGGTTTAGCAGGTGTCTCCGCTAAAATAAGTTTTTTAATGAGTGAACGAATAGCTGTAGATGAGCACTCTCCACCATTTTCAGTACTTACGTGACTGGAGAAGAAATATTTTAATTCAAAAATACCTCGTGGCGTATGCATGTATTTTTGTGTGGTAACACGGGATATCGTTGATTCATGCATATCTACTGCTTCAGCAATGTCATTTAAAACCATAGGTCGCATTGCTTCAGCGCCATGCTCTAAAAATGCTTGTTGACGCTGTACAATACAGTTTGAAACTTTCAATAACGTATCATTACGTGATTCTAAGCTTTTTATAAACCATTTTGCTTCTTGTAAGTTCGCTCGAATAAACTGCCCATCGTCACTTGAAGACTTGGTTGTTTTTGTCATTGCGGCATATTGTTGGTTTATTGATAACTTAGGTGCGGTGTCTGAGTTTAATTCTACAATCCAACGGCCATTTTTCTTTTCAACAGATACATCAGGAATAACATATTGATCGTCGCCTTTAATGACAGCATCACCAGGACGAGGATTTAAGCTCTGGATCAAGCGCATCACTTCACGAAGCTGATCTTCTTTGAGGCGAGTTTTACGCATTAACTGGCGGTAGTCTCGATTACCTAGTAAATCAATATGCTGGCTAATTATTAATTTACTCTCTTTTAAGAAAGGCGTATCAGGATCAAATTGGTTTAACTGAATTAACAAGCAATCTGCGATAGATTGAGCTGCGACTCCGATAGGATCAAAGACATTAATTCGTTTTAAAACTGCTTCAACTTCATCTAATTCAAGGTTTTCGATACCCACACTTTCTAAAATATCTTCAGAAGTAACCGTGAGATACCCAGCATCATCAACAGCTTCAATAATCGCAATAGCAATTGTTCTATCGGTATCAGAGAAGGGGGTTAATTCCATTTGCCAAAGTAAATGGTCTTGAATTGAATCAGTGGTTTCACCTTGGTAGGTATAATCTTCACTTGGGCTACTTACTGCTCCAGTATTTGATACTCCAGCACTGTAACTGTCTTCCCACGTTGTATCGATATTCAACTCTTCAGGAATATCATTTTTTTCCATTGCTTCGGTTGTACTTATTTCATCAATGGTCGCGGTAGCGTCTTCAGTACCATCAGTCGTTTCTTTAGTGGTGCTGTTGGCGGTAGTATCTGAAAATGCGCTTTCTAGATTATCAGCGGAGGTAGCATTGGTTGAATCAGCAGGTTGTTCTTCATTAACTTCAAGCAAAGGGTTACTTTCAAGGATTTCTTGAATTTCTTGTTGAAGCTCTAACGTCGATAACTGCAGCAGCTTGATTGCTTGTTGCAGCTGCGGCGTCATGGTTAGTTGTTGTCCTATACGGAGTTGCAGAGTTGGTCGCATCTACCTTATATACATCCTATTCGTTTTATTTTTATTTAACTTTACTTGCTTAATAGTAAGCATAGCTTAAGTTGCCATTCTATGTGTTAACTATAGCGTGAATTGTTCACCAAGGTATACATCTCTTACCTTTTGATTGGCAAGAATTTGATCGGCATCACCTTCAGCAATTATTTCGCCGCGGCTGACGATATAGGCATGTTCACATACATCGAGTGTTTCACGCACGTTATGGTCTGTGATGAGTATGCCTATGCCGCGATCTTTCAGGTGAATAATTATTTTTTTTATATCACCAACTGAAATAGGGTCTACACCAGCAAAAGGTTCATCGAGCAGTATAAACTCTGGATCTGCAGCAAGTGCTCTGGCAATTTCGACTCGGCGTCTTTCCCCACCGGATAAGCTCATACCTAAATTATCTTTAATATGGCTAATATTGAACTCTTCTAAAAGATGCTCTAATTTTTCTTGTCTACCTTGTTCATTGAGGCTTTTTCGAGTTTGTAAAATAGCCATAATATTATCGGTCTGTCTCTTATACACATCTCCGAGCCCACGAGACGTAGA
>CAJXUT010000183.1 GCA_913061365.1 uncultured Colwellia sp. | reverse complement strand
TCCTCTTCGTCGGCAGCGTCAGATGTGTATAAGAGACAGTTATTACTCCAAATGAAATTGTTAAAACGAGACCTTTAGCCGGTTTTGCTAACCCAGTAAGTTTTAATTATCAACAGCCAGTGAAAGCTCCTAAACAAGCTGTACACGAACAAAAAGTAGAACAGCAACGTCGCTTTCAATCTTTATTATCTGATCATCAACAGCAAGTTAAGTTAAGTGCTGTAAAAGCTGATGAGAAAGTAAATGATGAAGTGCAACCTAGTAAAAAATAATTATCTCGTTGAGTCAATCATTGACGATCTTGAAAAAAAGTGAATAATAAGTTTATTCACTTTTTTTTATTTCCTCTAAATCTTGAGAAAGCATGACGTTCTTACCTTTTAAAGCACCACTCATACAATACAGTTTAATTTTTCTTCTTAGTGCTCTCACTAGCTTTTCAGCATTATCATCTACGGAAAACGAAGAAGATAATAACAGTGATGTTGTAAAATTATCTTTCGAGAAACTTTCGCACGCCTTGCAAACATTAAATTTTAGTACCTCATTTGTAGTGGTCAAAAATAACCAAGCAGAGCCTTATCATTGGTTGCATGGCCTCACCGAAGCGGATGAAAATGGTAATCAAGTTGATCTAGAAATATTAGCGCTATTGAATGGGCCTCGCCGTGATATTTTACGGATTGACAGTACAGTAAGTTATATAGAGCCTGAATATGCTCCATACTCTATATCGTCCTCTCATATTAGTGGACCGATTCCTGCGGTATTTTCTCAAGATACAAGTGTATTAGAAAATAATTACCACTTTGTCTCGGTTGGTAAAAGTCGCGTTTTAGGTAGAGTTGCTCAGTTAATTCGTATTGTACCAAAAGATACTCATCGATTTGGTTATTGGGTTTGGCTAGATCAGCAAAGTAACTTGTTATTAAAACTAGCAATAATTACTCGCAAAGGGCAATTGCTTGAACAAATACAATTTACACATTTAGAAATTACGACTGATTTGTCGGAACATTTAAAATATTTGCAATCTACTGATTTGCCTAAAATAATTGATCTTGCTACCACACAAGAAAAAACTGACTTAGCATGGCAAGTTACTTGGCTCCCAAATGGTTTCAAGAAAGTGAAATCCAATAGACATAGAATGAATGCGAATAAACAACCTGTTGAGTTTATGTTGTTTAATGATGGCTTAGTTGATTTATCTGTGTACGTTAATCCCAGCCAAGATAAGCAAAGAGCGATAGAATTTGCTTATGACGGTGCTACCTTAGTTTTAAATCAAATAATTAACAATGTAGAAGTCAGTGTTGTAGGTAAAATACCTGTGGCAACAGCAAAAAATATAGTTAACTCAGTTCGCTTTAATAATGATACATCAGCCTCTAAATGATGAATAATATACGCGTTTTTATCATTTTGGTTATTAAAATATAATGGAAGAATTAGCGGAAGTTGTTGCTATTGAAAGCGGGTTGATAAGTCTTGCCAGTCAGGTAAAGTCAAGTTGTAGTAGTTGTTCTCAAGTATCAACATGTGCAAGTGGTCAAGTCGCTAAAGCTATTCCCCATAAACAATTATTTTTTACTTTACCAAGTTCTGCATTATCCAATGAACAAGTCGTTCAAGTTGGAGACTGTATTGTTCTATCATTACCTGAAGCTGATGTGTTAAAAAGTGCCTGGCAAGTTTACTTATTTCCTATTTTAGGGCTTTTAATCTTTTCTGCTATTGGGCAATGGTTAATAGTTCAAGAAATATTAAACCATGAGATTTTTGCTCTAGGTATTGGACTTGTTGGAGGGTACTTAGGCTATCGGTTAGCAAGGTACTTACAAAATAATTCTAATCAGCAACAAAAATTACAGCCTAAAATATTACGTGTAATACCTAAGCCACTTGTTGTTACTGCTAAATAGATTGATTAAAATCCTGAACAAAAGATAGCCCCAGCGAGCTAAATTCGTTAAAATCACGCCATTCTTGAAATAATAACTTTTACCTGAACTTCCATTTATGAAAAATATTCGAAATTTCTCTATTATTGCCCACATTGATCATGGTAAATCTACACTATCTGATCGCCTCATTCAGCACTGCGGAGGCTTGCAAGAACGTGAGATGGAAGCACAAGTTCTTGATTCAATGGATATTGAACGAGAGCGTGGTATTACCATTAAAGCGCAAAGTGTTACTTTAGATTATAAAGCTAAAGATGGTGAAATATATCAACTTAACTTTATCGATACACCTGGTCATGTTGATTTTTCATATGAGGTTTCTCGCTCTTTAGCATCATGTGAAGGCGCTTTGCTTGTTGTTGATGCTGGACAAGGGGTTGAAGCACAAACCGTTGCTAACTGTTACACCGCGATTGAAATGGATTTGGAAGTATTACCAATCCTGAATAAAATAGATTTACCGCAAGCTGATCCTGATAGAGTATGTGAAGAAATTGAACATATCATTGGTATTGATGCTACAGATGCGGTTAGCTGTTCTGCTAAAACAGGTATTGGTATTGAAGATGTTCTAGAAACCATTGTAAAGAACATACCTGCTCCTAAGGGAGACTATGACGCACCATTACAAGCATTGATCGTTGATTCATGGTTTGATAATTATCAAGGTGTTGTGTCGTTAGTTCGTATTATGAATGGCGAAGTGAAAAAAGGCGATAAGATGTTGGTGATGTCTACAGGACAAGTTCATCAAATAGATAATGTCGGTATTTTTACACCAAAACAAACTGAAACGGGCATTTTACGTGCGGGTGAAGTTGGTTATATCATCGCTGGGATAAAAGAAATTCATGGTGCTCCAGTTGGCGATACTATTACTATTAGCAAAAAAGAAACACAAAGTGCATTAGCTGGATTTCAAAAAGCGCAACCACAAGTTTATGCCGGTATTTTTCCGATCAGCTCAGATGATTATGAAAACTTTCGTGATGCATTAAATAAATTAAGCTTAAACGATGCATCATTATTTTTTGAGCCTGAAAACTCTTCTGCTTTAGGTTTTGGTTTCCGTATTGGCTTCCTTGGTATGCTGCATATGGAAATTATTCAAGAGCGCTTAGCGCGTGAATATGATCTTGATTTAATTACCACAGCACCAACTGTAAATTATGAAGTTTCTTGTACTAATGGCGAGTTATTATCTATTGATAATCCAGCTGATTTACCAGCAGTGAATAACATTGATGAAATTAGAGAGCCAATTGTACAAGCGAATATTTTAGTACCACAAGAATACTTGGGTAATGTTATTACCTTATGTATTGAAAAACGTGGTGTACAAAAAGATCTTATTTACCACGGAAATCAAGTAGCTGTAACTTATGAGTTACCTATGGCCGAAGTGGTTATGGACTTTTTTGATAAGCTTAAATCAACTAGTCGTGGTTATGCTTCTCTTGATTACAATTTTGTCCGTTTTGAAGCTGCAGATATGGTTAGAGTTGATGTGATGATCAACGGCGATAGAGTTGACGCCTTAGCTATGATCACGCATAGAACTAATTCTGCACCGCGTGGTCGAATGTTAGTGGATAAACTTAAAGAGTTAATTCATCGTCAAATGTTTGATATTGCAATTCAAGCAGCTATTGGTAATAACGTTATTGCTCGAACTACCGTGAAACAATTACGCAAAAACGTGACTGCAAAATGTTATGGTGGCGATATTAGCCGTAAGAAAAAGTTATTACAAAAACAAAAAGACGGGAAAAAACGCATGAAACAAGTAGGTAATGTAGAAGTACCTCAAGAAGCGTTTTTAGCAGTACTTAAGTTAGATAAATAAAGAGTACTACTTATTTGATGTCATTTTTATACTGAACTTTATTGCATAGTTAAAGTGAATGAAATACAGATTGAAATCACAAATAACGTGAAGCCGTTTGTAGGTAAGGTTCAGTTCAAAATTTATATAATGACATCTTTTTTGGTTAGTGAATAAATACAAAACCATTTTAATTATTTTAGGATGTTACTTAAAGGAATCCTATGGCAGTTTATTTTTCAATTATTTTAGTCGTTATTACGGTACTTACCGGGATTATTTGGTTCGCGGATAAATTTTATTTAGCACCTAAACGAAAGCTTAGTGCTAATGCTGCTCAATTAGCAGCTAGAGAGCAAAGCGGTGTTGAATTAACAGAAGATACTTTAGCAAGACTTGCAGAGCCATCAGTATTGGTTGATACCTCAGTGCAGGTTTTTCCTGTTATTGCATTTGTGCTGATTTTACGATCTTTCTTGTATGAACCATTTCAAATTCCATCAGGGTCAATGATGCCGACCTTACTTGATGGTGATTTCATCTTAGTTAACAAGTTCAACTATGGTTTAAAAGATCCCGTAGCACGTAAAAAGTTTTTTGATATTGGTTTGCCTGAACGAGGTGACGCGGTGGTGTTTAAATATCCTCGTGATCCACGTATTGATTATATTAAGCGAGTGATAGGTTTACCCGGTGATCGAATTATTTATCGTAACAAATCACTTTATATTAAAAAAGCATGTAAGTCTTCAGATGTGAAGTGCCCTGAATTTGTACAAATAATTAATACTTTTACAAACAAATATACAGGCCCTGATGCTGAAAAGGGTTTGAGTCAATTTGAAACGGTAATGTTCGATAAAACACATAACATTTTAACTGATAGATATAGCATGCCAAGAACAAGTCAATACTTTAAGCAAGCGGGTACTGCACCTGATGAGTTTTTAGTACCAGAAGGGCACTATTTTGTTATGGGTGATAACAGAGATAATTCTCTAGACGGTCGTTTTTGGGGCTTTGTTCCTGAAGAAAACTTAGTTGGGCAAGCAGTCGCTATTTGGATGAGTTTTGACTTTGATAGAGATGACGATAGCTTCTTACCAAGTTGGATTCCAACAAACATTCGCTTTGATCGTATTGGTGCAATTAATTAATGACGTACCATTTTAAAGAAACGCATAATCAAGCAATTGCTAAACTATCTAAAAAGATTGGTTATACTTTTAATGATCCAAGTTTACTCGTTCAGGCTTTAACACATCGCAGTGCTAAAGGTGAACATAACGAGCGATTAGAGTTTTTAGGTGATTCAATTTTAGGTTTTGTTATTGCTGAAGCGCTTTTTGACCAATTTCCTAAACACGATGAAGGTGACTTAACTCGAATGCGTTCGAGCTTGGTTAAAGGCGTTACTTTAGCTGAACTTGGTCGAGATTTTAATTTAGGCGAACACCTTATTTTAGGGCCAGGTGAATTAAAAAGTGGTGGACATAGACGAGAGTCAATTTTAGAAGATGCTATTGAAGCCATTATTGGCGCAGTATATTTAGATTCTAATATTACCCGTTGTAAGTCATTAATTCTTACTTGGTTTGCTAAACGCTTAAGCGACATTAAGCCGGGAAATGAACAAAAAGATCCCAAAACTCGTTTGCAAGAATATCTGCAAGGTAGAAAAATAGCATTACCTGTTTACGATGTAATTGATACAAGTGGTCAATCGCATAATCAACAATTTGTTGTACGTTGTTTGACTGAAGTTATTGATAAAGAAGTGATTGCTAAAGGCACTAGTCGACGTAAGGCTGAGCAAGCAGCCGCCCAGCAAGTATTAGCATTGCTAGAATCTATGAATGAAAAAAACAAAGCATCTAAATTAAAACAGTCTCAAGAAAATAAAAAAGTAGCAGTTAAAAAATTGAATATTGCAAAATCAAAAAGTAATAAGGCCAAATAGCATATGACTAGTACAAACTCTCTACCAACTAATTCAGGCTTAATTGCCATTGTTGGTCGACCCAATGTTGGAAAGTCTACTTTGCTTAATGCCTTGCTTGGGCAAAAAATTAGTATTACATCACGTAAACCTCAAACAACCCGACACCGCATATTAGGTATTTTAACTGAAGGGCATCAACAGGCCATTTTAGTTGATACTCCTGGTTTACATTCAGAAGAAAAGCGTGCGATTAATCGGTTAATGAACCGTGCTGCAAGCAGTTCAATTGCTGAGGTTGAGTTGGTAGTCTTTTTAGTGGAAGGCACGCACTGGACACCAGACGATGAACTTGTGTTGAATAAAGTTAAAAAAAGTGGCTCTTCGTGTATTTTAGTTGTTAATAAAATAGATAATATTAATGAAAAAGATGATTTATTACCTCACTTGCAAAAGTTAGGTGCTATGCATGATTTTAGGGATATTGTGCCTATTTCTGCAAGTAAAGGACAAGGTGTTGATACCGTACGTAAGCTTTGTTTAGCATCATTACCAGAGGGAGACTTTTGGTTTCCTGAAGATCATATTACCGATCGTTCTAGCCGCTTTATGGCTTCAGAAATTATTCGTGAAAAACTGATTCGTTTCACAGGAGATGAATTACCTTACTCTACTACGGTTGAAATAGAACAGTTTAAAATGGATAACAAAGGTATTATCCATATCAATGCGTTAATTCTAGTTGAACGAGATAGTCAAAAGCGCATGGTCATTGGTAATAAAGGTGAACGTTTAAAAACTATTGGACAAGAAGCTAGACGAGATATGCAAAACTTATTTGATAGCCAAGTATTCTTAGAAACATGGGTAAAAGTTAAGTCTGGTTGGGCTGATGATGAACGTGCTCTGAGAAGTTTAGGTTATGGCGATGAGTATTCAGAATAGTTAACTATAAATACTTAGTTTATTCACATTAATCTAAGCATATTCCACTTATGCTATATTAGTCGTTAGGAAAGGAAATGGTTGAACAGAAAGCCTTTGTTTTACATGTTCGGCCATATAAAGAAAATCAACAATTAGTTGAATTATTAACAGAGTTTGATGGAAAAGTTTCTGCTCTTGTTTATGTTGGACAATCTAAACGTTCAATAAAGAAAGCACTTTTACAGCCTTTTTTATTATTGAAAGTGGCTTTTAAAGAAAACACTAAACATAATTCACGTTTGAGAATGTTAACGAGAGTTGAAGCACACTCAAAATCTTACGTTTTAACTAAAAATAGTCTTTATAGTGCTTTTTATGTTAATGAATTACTTGTTCGTTTATTAACTGATAATATCGTTTGTATATCCCTCTTTTTTCAATACCAATCTACACTTTTAGCCTTATCTCAGGATATAGCAATAGCGCCTCAACTAAGGATATTTGAGTTAAGCTTATTGGATGAATTGGGCCTGACAATAGACTTTACACCCGTTTTTGAAGAAGATAGTGATAATGTTGCTGGTTTTTATTATGTTCCTGAACAAGGCTTTGTACCTGCTTATCATTATGCAATTAAAAATATTACAACGCCTTGGTTTAATACATTACATTTACAAGCAATAGCACAGCAAAATGATGACAAAAGAAAAGCTGAATTGGTAGGCATTGATCAAACATTTAAATTGTTAATGCGACATATATTTGATCACCTTCTCGAAGGTAAACCACTTAATAGCCGTAAGCTATTTGTTATGAAAAAATACAATACAGAATCTGTCTCTTATACACATCTGACGCTGCCGACGAAGAGGATAGTGTAGATC
>CAJXUT010000182.1 GCA_913061365.1 uncultured Colwellia sp. | reverse complement strand
GTCTCGTGGGCTCGGAGATGTGTATAAGAGACAGAGCCATATCTGTGATATGTAATAAACCGTCAATGCCGCCAAGATCTACGAACGCACCGTAGTCAGTAAGGTTCTTAACGATACCTTTAACTTCTTGACCTTCAGCTAGTGATTCAAGTAATTCATCACGTTCTGCACTGCCTTCTGCTTCGATTACAGCACGACGTGAAACAACTACGTTATTACGCTTTTGATCAAGCTTAATAACTTTGAATTCTAAATCTTTACCTTCAAGGTGAGCAGTATCACGTACTGGACGTACATCTACTAATGAACCTGGTAAGAAAGCACGAATGTTGCTAACTTCAACAGTGAAACCACCTTTAACTTTACCGTTGATAACACCGATAACAGTTTCTTTTTCTTCATATGCTTTTTCAAGTACTTGCCACGCTTCATGACGTTTAGCATCATCACGTGAAAGAACTGTTTCACCGAAACCATCATCAGTTGCTTTAAGTGATACGTCAACTTGATCGCCAACAACAACTTCTACTTCACCAGTAGCGTTTTTGAATTGATCAATTGAGATTACACTCTCAGATTTTAGGCCTGCATCAACAATAACATTGTCTTTGTTAACAGCAACGATTGTACCCTTGATAATTGAACCAGGGCGTGTTTCGATTTCTTTTAAACTTTCTTCAAAAAGTTGTGCAAAATTTTCAGTCATAACTTGTATATAAACTCAGCTATTAATCCAATCGACTTCATGTCTCATGGGGTTGTTAAATTAGCTTCGGTGCATCCTTGACGTAAGCTTTAGTTGGTATTTATTTCTTAAATAAGATAAGAAATAAAAGATTTATGTTAATTTTCCATTCGCAAATGAAAGGACTTTATTAACCACTTCCTGTATGGAAAGGTCAGTAGAGTCAACGATTAACGCTCCTTCTGCAGGAACAAGCGGGGCAACTTTACGGCTGCTATCTCGCTCATCTCGTTGACGTATGTCATCCAAAAGGCGACCGATTTTAACATCAAACCCCTTCTGTTTCAACTGATTAAATCGTCTCTGCGCGCGTTCTTCTGCGCTAGCAGTTAAAAATACTTTGACTGGTGCATTAGAAAATACAACGGTTCCCATATCTCGTCCATCTGCAACTAGACCTGGTGTAACACAAAAGGCTCGTTGACGACGTAATAGTGCTTCACGTACACGAGGAAATTCAGCAACTTTTGACGCCAATGCACCAATTTCTTCAGTACGAATAGAGTTAGTTACATTCTCCCCTTCAAGGATAACTTTCCCTTCCCCTTCACTCGTGATTTCAAACTGCACATCTAAATGCGCAGCCATTGGTATTATAGGCTCTTCATTGTCTAACTTAACATGATGATGTTGAGTTGCTACAGCAAGTACACGGTAAATAGCACCACTATCAAGTAAATGCCAACCTAGTTGCTCGGCAACAAGCCTAGCAACTGTTCCCTTGCCTGCCCCACTTGGGCCATCAATGGTAATAACTGGAATGCTTTCCTGCATATATTTTCCCCCTAACATCGAAAATCGGCAGAATTATACGGGATTTATTTAATAAAATCGCGTAAAAATAACTTTATACAAAATAATTAACAAGATACTTGATCTAGCTTGTCAAAATAGTCAGGAAATGTTTTTGCTGTACATTTAGGATCATTGATAGTGACAGGTGTTTCACTTAAGGCAACAAGAGAAAAACACATAGCAACTCTATGATCATCATACGTATCAATTTCAGCATGTTTAAGAAACTTAGGTGGCGTAATAGAAATATAATCTTCACCTTCAATTACATCAGCGCCTACTTTTCTGAGTTCAGTAGCCATGGCGTTTAATCTATCGGTTTCTTTTACTCGCCAGTTATAAATATTTCGAATAGTTGTTGTGCCTGTCGCAAAAAGCGCTGTAGTAGCAATAGTCATTGCCGCATCAGGAATATGATTCATATCCATATCTACTGCAGTCAACGGCTTAGCGATAACGGTAATTGACTCATCAGCCCAATGAACTTCTGCGCCCATTTTTTCTAGAACATCAGCAAAATATTTATCACCCTGAACACTTAGTTTGCCAACACCATGTACGGTAACTTTACCACCTTTAATAGCGCCTGCTGCTAAAAAGTATGAGGCAGAGGAAGCATCCCCTTCAACCATATACCTTTCTAAAGCTTGGTATGATTGTCCTCCTTTAACATTGAAAGACTTATAGTTATTATTTTGTACATTAACACCAAACCTTTGCATAATATCAAGGGTGATATCAATGTATGGCTTTGAAACTAACTCACCGTCAATTTGTATTTTAGTATCCGTTGCTAATAAAGGTGTTACCATCAAAATGGCCGTTAAAAACTGACTAGATATTGAACCATCAATAGTTATAGTGCTTCCAGTTAAGTTTTTACCTGTTATTTTTACTGGCGGATAATTTTTATTTTCTAAATACTCGATATCAGCACTAAGTTGTACCAATGCATCACCTAAGTGACCTATTGGTCTTTCTTTCATTCTTGGCTCGCCAGTTAAAACATACTCACCTTCGCTAGCTGCAAGCGCTGCGCACAAAGGGCGCATTGCGGTGCCAGCATTACCTAAAAACAGTTCAAGTGGTTCGGTGGTCTTGAAAAAACCATTATTGCCAATAACTGTACATTCAGTGCCGCAATCACTTAACGTATATTTAATACCAAGGCTTTTTAACGCATTTAGCATATGGTTAATATCATCACTAACCAATAAGTTAGTTATTTTAGTTACGCCCTTTGCTAATGCTGCAATTAAAAGTGCACGGTTAGATAAGCTTTTAGAGCCAGGTAAAAAAACTTCTCCGTTAATTTTATTTATCGGATTTAAAGTTAATTGCTCCATATTACTTATTCTCTTGTGCAAATTTATGCATAAAGTTAACCAGTGCTTGTACACCTTCAATTGGCATAGCATTGTAAATACTGGCACGCATACCACCAACAATTCGGTGACCTTTTAATGCCATTAAATTATGTTGTTCAGCTTCTGCTAAAAATTTATCATTTAAGCTTTCATCATTTAACCAGAATGGGATGTTCATTTTACTGCGGTATTGTTCATCAATATTATTATTATAAAAATCACTACCATCAATTTCTTTATATAATAAATCGGCTTTTGCTTGATTAACTTTGGCAATGGCTTTAACACCACCAAGTTCTTTAAGCCACTGGAAAACCAAACCAGCCAAATACCATGCATAAGTTGGCGGCGTATTATACATAGAGTCATTATTGGCACTTGTTTGATAATTCATAATACAAGGAGTTGCCAATTGAGCATTGCCCAATAAATCTTCACGTACAATCACGATGGTTAAACCTGAAGGGCCAATATTCTTTTGTGCTCCAGCATAAATAACACCAAATTTTGTTACATCAATTTCATGAGACAAAATAGTAGAAGACATATCAGCAACTAAAGGCACTCCGTTTGTCTCTGGAATTTCATTTATTTCAATACCATCAACAGTTTCATTTGGACAATAATGAACATAAGCAGCATCACTATTTAATGGCCATTTAGCATTTGGGATAAGGCTAGTTTCACCGTCATCGTGCTCTTCACGAACATTGATTACATTAACATTACCAAAGTTTTGGGCTTCAACTGCTGCAGCTTTAGACCAAGAACCATTAACAATATAGTCTGCTGACTTTCCTTGCGGAAGTAAGTTTAATGGCACAGCAGAAAACTGACCTCGACCACCACCATGGCAAAATAAGACTTTATAATTATCAGGAATAGCCATTAAGTCGCGTAAGTCGGCTTCAGCTTGCGCAGCCATTTCCATATAAATACCACTGCGATGGCTTAATTCCATCACAGAGCTACCAGTATTATTCCAATTAATAAACTCAGCTTGCGCTTTTAGCATTACAGGAGCTGGTAACATTGCAGGGCCAGCACAAAAATTAAAAACTTCAGACATTTTCATATTCTCAATTAAAATTTTACATACTAGAAACAGCTGAATAAATTATTTTACGCTTATTAGGCCAATTCAACTGTTCTAACTTTTATGTATTTTAGGTAATAAAAAAGGCGGTTATTAGCCGCCCTCTTGGTTATTCACGACGATTATTCTTGTTCGTCATCTGTGGAGCTATCTTCGTTAGCCTGTTGAATATTTTGCTCTGGAGCATCACTGTCTTGATCAGTAACGTTTCCTTCTACAATATCCCCTTCAAACTCCGTAGGTTCTTCCACTTCATCAATACGCTGTAGCGCAACAACATGTTCATCATCACTTGTACGAATTAATCGAACACCTTGTGTATTACGACCTATAACGCTCACTTCATTTACTCGAGTACGCACTAAGGTGCCATTGTCGGTAATGACCATTATTTCATCAAGATCTTCTACTTGCACAGCACCAACAACTTTACCGTTACGTTCGCTTACTTTAATAGAAACAACACCTTTAGTCGCTCTACTCTTAGCAGGATACTCATTTAAATCGGTACGTTTGCCATAACCATTTTCAGTTATTGTTAATATTGGGCCATCATTTTTTGGAACGATTAAAGAAACAACTTTTTGCGTGTCTTCAAGTTTAATACCTCGAACACCTGTACCCGTTCTACCAATAGGTTTTAAGGCCCAGCGCTGTTCACCAGTTTCAGGATCAATTTTTATTTCACCCGTTTCACTATCACGTACTTTTTCATTAAATCGAACAACTTTACCCGCGTCAGAGAACAACATAATGTCGTTATTACCATCCGTAATATCAACACCAATTAAGGTATCATCATCACGTAAATTAAGGGCAATAATACCATTAGCTCTTTGGTTCTTATAAGCAGTTAATGCGGTTTTCTTCACCGTACCAGAAGCAGTCGCCATGATAATATACTTATCATCTTCGTATTCACGTACTGGTAAAATAGCCGTGATTCGTTCGTCATTTTCTAGTGGTAAAATATTAACAATAGGACGACCACGAGCCGTTCGCGTTGCTAATGGTAATTGATATACTTTTAACCAGTATAATTTACCGCGATTTGAGAAACATAAAATCGTGTCGTGAGTATTAGCAATCAGTAAACGCTCAATGAAATCTTCTTCTTTCATTTTCGTTGCTGCTTTACCTTTACCGCCACGTTTTTGTGCTTGGTAATCTGACAATATTTGATATTTCACATAGCCTTCATGAGAAAGCGTTACCACAACATCTTCTTCACAAATTAAATCTTCTAGTGACAAGTCATGAGAAGCATTGGTGATTTCTGTACGACGTTCATCACCAAATTCTTCACGAATCGCAACAAGCTCTTCACAGATAACTTCCATCAGGCGCTCTGGACTTTCAAGAATGTGCATCAACTCAGCAATAAGATCTAATAATTCTTTATATTCGTTGAGAATTTTCTCGTGTTCTAAGCCACTTAATTTGTAAAGCTGTAGCTCAACAATAGCTTTCGCTTGAACAGGCGTTAAATAGTATTTGTTTTCACGTATACCAAATTGAGGTTCTAACCACTCTGGTCTTGCCGCGTGAGTACCTGCGCGCTCTAACATAGCGCTAACATTTCCTAAATCCCAACCTTGAGCGACTAATTTCTCTTCCGCTTCTTTTCTAGATGGTGAGTTTTTAACTAACTCTATAATAGGTTCTATATTGGCTAATGCTATCGATAAGCCTTCTAATATATGCGCTCTATCACGTGCTTTACGTAATTCAAAAATAGTTCGACGTGTAACAACTTCACGGCGATGCAGTACAAATGCTTCTAACATTTCCTTTATGTTAAATATTTTAGGTTGACCGTTAGTCAATGCCACCATATTTAAACCAAATGAAACTTGCATTTGTGTTAGCTTATATAAGTTGTTTAAAACAACTTCGCCTACTTCGCCACGCTTAACTTCTATCACCATACGCATACCGTCTTTATCAGATTCATCACGTAAAGCAGAAATGCCCTCTAAGCGTTTTTCTTTAACAAGCTCAGCCATTTTCTCAATCAGACGAGCTTTGTTAACTTGGTATGGTAATTCATGAACAACAATGGTTTCTCTACCAGTTGTTTCATTTACTTCAATTTCAGCACGGGCACGAATTTTAATTTTGCCACGACCTGTGCGGTAAGCTTCTTCAATACCTGCTCGGCCACTGATAATACCGGCAGTTGGAAAATCAGGACCAGGAATATGCGTCAATAGCTCTTCAAAAGAAATATCTTTATTTTCAATAAGCGCTAAACAGCCATTAATAACTTCAGTTAAGTTATGTGGTGGAATGTTCGTTGCCATACCAACTGCGATACCCGAGCTACCATTAACAAGTAGATTAGGGATACGTGTAGGCATCACCGCAGGAATATGCTCGGTGCCATCATAGTTAGGCACAAAATCAACGGTTTCTTTATCTAAATCAGCTAAAATAGAATGTGCTATTTTTGCCATACGTATTTCGGTATAACGCATTGCCGCTGCACTATCACCATCAACCGAACCAAAGTTACCTTGGCCATCAACCAACATATAACGAAGTGAAAAAGGTTGTGCCATACGTACAATTGTATCGTAAACCGCAGTGTCACCATGAGGGTGATACTTACCGATAACATCACCAACCACACGGGCTGATTTTTTATAAGCTTTATTCCAATCATTACCTAACACATCCATCGCAAATAACACACGACGATGTACTGGTTTTAAACCATCACGTACATCAGGTAATGCTCGTCCTACGATTACACTCATAGCGTAATCTAAATAGGAAGTTTTTAACTCATCTTCAATATTTACTGGAACTATTTCTTTGGCCAGATCTGACATAAATAGATATATCCCTTAACTTAAAACGTAACTTTAATATCACTTAAAATTTTTATTATTATCTGTTCATAACAAACATAAATCAACGCCGCATATTAGCATAGTTTTTGGTGATGCCAAACAGCTTTATTTTGCTGTTTTAACGGTGTTTTTTTAATGATAAATAAAGCTTACTATTTATGCTTATAAAGTGAACAATATAAACGTTTATTGATCCATTTCATTGCTTTGCCCATTGTTTAGGCTTTGTTTAATTAAAAGTTTCGTTTAGAATCTTGCTATCTGAATTATAAGTAGCTTACCTAATGACTGAAAATACAAGCATGCCTAATGTAAATGAAGAAGAAATTGCTAAATTTGAACAAATCGCTAGCCAATGGTGGGATTTAACAGGTGATTTCAAGCCCCTGCATCAGGTTAATCCGTTGAGAGTTCAATTTATTTGCCAACATATCGCAGAGCAAAAACAAGAACTCTTTGCTAAAAATGTAATTGATGTGGGTTGTGGCGGCGGCATATTAACAGAATCATTAGCTAAATTAGGTGCAACTGTTACCGGTATAGATATGGGTGGTGAACCACTCAACGTAGCTAAGCTTCATGCGCTAGAGTCAGGTTTAACCATTAATTACGAAAAAATTACCGCAGAAGAAAAAGCACAACAATGTAGTGAAATGTTCGATATGGTGACTTGTATGGAAATGCTTGAGCATGTTCCCGATCCAGCATCAATCATAAATGCCTGTGCAACTGTCTCTTATACACATCTGACGCTGCCGACGAAGAGGATAG
>CAJXUT010000181.1 GCA_913061365.1 uncultured Colwellia sp. | reverse complement strand
ATCCTCTTCGTCGGCAGCGTCAGATGTGTATAAGAGACAGGCTAAAAGTAAATACCCCAATAAAGCAATTTCGCTTATAACATGATGAACACCATAGCCAAGCATAGTAAATAAAGCGAGGCAATGAAGTAAAACTCTTGAGCGTTTAGACAAATCAAATGTTAACAGCAATTGTCTAGCCTTTAGTTTCGGGGTGCTAAGCTGATACTACTACATAAAATATATATATTACAGTTAGATTAGCATTTGTCATTTATCCACGAATAGTAAGTTGCCTCGCTCTAAGTAATTTAGATTGGCAATGTATTATTTATTGCCAATGGTTAACGATAAAAATTAAAGTCGTCCAATGACATCTTTGCCTATTATTTCTTTCATTATTTCAGAAGTTCCTCCATAGATACGTTGTACCCTGGCATCAACATAAAAACGTGATATTGGGTATTCACTCATGTAACCGTATCCCCCAAACATCTGTAAAGCTAAATCAATCACTTTACCTTCCATTTCAGTGCAACTATATTTGGCCATTGCAGCTTGGCTGGCAGATAAGTTTTTTGCCATCAATAATTCTGTATATTTTTCAATCATCAGACTATGTAATTCAACTTGGGTAGCCATATCTGCAATTTTTTGACGAATATCTTGAATACTTGCAATAGGAGAACCGAATGCTTGACGTTCTTTAATATAGCTTAGCGCTAGATTTAAAGCCCCTTTGGCATGACCAACTCCGGCAACCGCACAAGCTAAACGTTCTCTAGGTAATTCATGCATTAAGCCTAAAAAACCTTCATCAACATTACCTAATACATTGGCCTTAGTGACATTAACATTATCAAAAAACAATTCAGAAGTATCAGAAGCGTGCTGACCTAATTTATTTAAGTTTTGTCCTCGCTCAAATCCTTCTTGATCACCATCAACCAAGAATAATGTTGTTCCTTTAGCGCCAGCAACTTCAAGATTAGTTTTAGCAGCAACAATATAAACAGATGCATTTTGTCCATTAGAAATAAATGTTTTAGAGCCACTTATACTCCAGCCATCATTGGTGCGTTTAGCATATGTTTTCATTCCTTGTAGGTCTGAGCCTGCACTGGGCTCTGTCATACAAATTGCACCTATACATTCACCCGTTATCATTAAAGGCAAATATTTTCTTTTTTGATCATCGGTTCCCATATTTAAAATATAGTGTGCTGCAATATCAGCATGAACCAATAAGTTGGCTGCTAATGAGAAAAAACCAGCTTTTGCAATTTCTTCAACAACAAGAAAATTAAAATCAACTGGAACGCCAAAGCCTCCATATTCCTCTGGCAAATCACAACACAATAAGCCTTCATTGCCCATTTTTTGATAAAATGACTTAGGGATAATTTTATTTTTTTCCCATTGTTCATATTCGGGTGCAACTTCATTTTCTATAAAGCGAATAACCGTCTCTTTAAAAATACTTAATTCTTCTTTTAATTCGTTGCTCATCACTGTTTCTCGACTAATATATTTAAATTCACTGAAAATGACTTATCAAAAAAATTTATTCTTATTCAGCATTTCATTTACTAATGTTGGAACTTGAAACCGTACTCCATAAAGCCTTCTTAATTCTTCAGCTCGCGTTATAAATCGTTGCAATCCATACTGGTTAATAAATTGTAAAGTACCGCCCGTCCATTGCGGAAAGCCAATACCATAAACAGCACCAACATTGGCATCGGCGGTTGAGCTAATAACTCCCTCCTCTATACAACTAACTGTTTCTATCACCATAATAAATAACAGTCGCTCTTTGATATCATTAAGTGGGATGTCATTATTTTCAGTGTTGTAATGTGTTAACCCTTCAAACAGCAGCTTATTGGCATCACTTTGCTTACTAGTACCATAATTATAAAAGCCAGCACCGTCACTTTTGCCGAGTCGACTATTTTTAATCATATCGTTAATGATAATTTCTGCAGGATGATTATTAGGAGAATCACTTTCAGCGTGAGCATTATTTAGGTGACCTAACCTATTAAGTAATGAAAGAGACAACTCATCACTCATGGCTAATGGTCCAAGCGAAAAGCCAGCGAGGTAAGCCGCATTTTCAATTGAAGCCGGATGGGCATCTTTAATCAATGCAATGCCCTCTTTAACAAAAGCGGTCATTACACGTGTTGTGTAACTACTTTGATTAGTTCGCCCTGTAACCGGAATTCTATTCAACTGTAAGACTAAATTATGGCACTGAGTTATGGCTGAATCTGATACATTCTCACTGCAATTAATTTCAACTACCTGCATGTTGTTTATCGAGGGTAAAAAATTCATATGAATCGAATTTTTTGATGCATTTGTTAGTTGGGATAAATCAGTAATTGGTAAAGATGATATGTTGGCACGATAGGTTATATCTTTATTAAGCATTCCATTAACCCCTTGTATTGATTCATGCTCACTACACTGAATCTCACACACGGTATCGATAACAAATTCACTGTCTATTAAGTCATCACAATGACTAGTTGAATTAATTAACTCCAAAATTCTTTGCGCTTTATCAACACTAATATGCCCACACGCTATTTGCTTTTCTAAAACTTTTTGGCTGTAATTTTTAACTTGTTTTATTCGTTCTATGTTGGTGTCTTTAACGGTTACTGAAATTCCTCTAGCGGCACAATGATAAGCAAGCTGTTGCCCAACTAAACCTGCCCCTAATATAGTTATATGAGTAAACTTTATTTTTTCGATGACTTCAGATTTAATAAAGCTAGCTTTCACTTCTTTCAGGTTATACCAAAAGGTATTAATTATATTTTTTGAGATTTGGCCTACTGCTAATTCGGTAAAATAACGAGATTCAATACGACAAGCACTATCAAAATCAACTTGAGCACCTTCAATCATTGTGGCATAAATTAATTCAGGTGCAGGTAAGGTTCCGTGTGTTTCTCGTCTAATTAATGCTGGTGTAATTGGTAGTGATATTGCTACATTTTTGTCTTTTGGTACTCCATTTGGGATGTTATAACCTTTAATATCCCAAGGTTGTGCGTTGATACCAGAGACCAAACTTGCAGGAGTTTCATCAGCATTCGTATTACTTTTTATCCATTGCGTTGCCGTTTCTAGCAGTTCACCTTCATTATCTACTAATGAATGAATTAAGCCATTTTCAATACCTTGCTCTGGTGAAAACGACTTACCCTTTAGTAAATAAGGCATTGCCACTTGTATACCGAGCAAACGCACCATACGAGTAACTCCCCCAGCGCCGGGTAATAAACCAAGGGTAACTTCTGGTAAACCAAGTTGAATTTTTCTAGCCGTAGGTTGATTTGAAATGGCGATTCGGTGATGAGCACAAAGCGCTATTTCCCATCCTCCTCCCATTGCAGCCCCAGCAATACAAGCAACAACCGGTTTACCACAACTTTCAATTATGCGCATTGATGACTTAAGCCGCGTACAAAGATCAAATACAAATTTAGTGTCATTTTTAGTGGTGCTAAATAACATGTTAATATCGCCACCGGCAAAAAATGTTGATTTGGTTGAACGAATAATCACCCCGTCAAAATTATCTTTTGCTAGCTGTGCTGCAGCTTCTGCAAAATCATCTGCAAAAGCAATATCCATTAAGTTAGCGGGCGCATTATCTTTATCTAAAATGAGGTGTGCAATGTTATTACTATCTTTTTCATATTTGACTGAAGTCATCTTAATTCCCATTGAATAAATTGCAGATTAAACACGTTCGATAATTGTTGCGATACCCATACCACCACCAATGCATAATGTTGCTAAACCACGTTTTAATTTACGCGATTCTAACTCGTCTAATAAAGTGCCTAAAATCATAGCTCCGGTTGCACCTAATGGGTGACCCATAGCGATAGCACCACCATTAACATTAACTTTGTCATCAGGAATATTTAAATCTGCTTGAAACCTCAATACAATAGAAGCAAATGCCTCATTGACTTCAAATAAGTCGATATCTTCAACGGTTAAACCAACTAAATTTAATGCTTTAATTGCCGCAGGCGCGGGGCCTGTCAACATAATGGTTGGATCTTCACCTACAATTGCGGTAGCAATCACTCGCGCTCGTGGTTTTAAATGATGCATTTCACCCGCTTGTTTACTACCAATCAAGATTGCCGCTGCACCATCAACCATTCCTGAAGAATTTGCGGGGGTATGGACATGATTTATCTTTTCAATGTGGTGATATTTTTCTTTAGCCACATCGTCAAATCCCATTTCACCCATTTTTTTAAATGACGGGGTTAACTTAGCTAAACTCGAGATAGTACAATCAGGACGAATAAGCTGATCGGTCGCCAAAATTTCCAAACCATTTTGGTCTACAACAGGAATAACTGAATTAGCAAACGCACCACGTTGCCATGCGGCAGCGGCTTTTAGATGAGACTTCATTGCAAAATCATCAACATCCGTTCGGTTAAAGCCACCCAATGTAGCAATTAAATCAGCACCTATTCCTTGTGGCATAAATGCAGTATGAATATTTGTGTGTGGATCATTTGCCCAAGCTCCACCATCAGAGCCCATCGTTTCACGAGACATAGACTCAACACCGCCTGCTACAACAAGATGTTCCCAACCAGAACGAACTTTCATTGCGGCAATGTTTACAGCTTCTAAACCAGAAGCGCAGAACCTATTAATAGTGATACCGCCCAAATTATCATTCCAACCAGCAGCAATCGCGGCTGTTTTTGCTATATCAGCACCTTGATCACCAATGGGTGTTACGCAGCCAATAACAACATCATCTATATATTGCGTGTCAAATTGATTACGTTGCTCTAGCGCCTTTAATAAATTTGATAACAAGGTGATAGGTTTTACTTCATGTAAAGCTCCTGATGATTTTCCACGGCCTCTTGGGGTACGGATTGCATCAAATATATAAGCTTCGGTCATGGATAACACCTTGAGTTAATGGTTAATTTTATCCAGTATATAGACAAAGTATCATTGGCAATATGACCATTTAAGTCAAATAACAGACATAATAGCTCAACTTATATCTTTATTTAGCTTTGAATCTTCCTAGTAGACTTCTGTATCAAGTAGATTTTTTATTTATAAAAAAATATTGATGCGAGGGGAAATTTAGAATGTTTTTTTATCAGAAATAACGTAACCGATAAATATAGCGTAGACCTATTTATGTTAAAAGCTCACTCATAATCAGCAACTTTTTCTGTATTCAACAGGAGTATCACCTGTCCATTTCTTAAAGGCACGAGTGAAGGCTGAAGATTCTGAAAAGCCTAAAACATATGAAATTTCAGTGATAGATAATTCAAAAGTGCGTAACAAGCTCATCGCTTTATGTTTACGGGTACGATCTTTAATCTCCATAAAAGAGGTATTTTCTCCTTTGAGTTTTCTCGTTAAGGTTGCTGTTGAAATATTCAATTGACGTGAAATATCGATTAATTTCAACTGGGTAAAGGCTTCATGTTTTTCTAATATTTTTCGTACTTGCTCAGCTGTCGAATTTACTTGGCGATAATGTCTCAAAAAACAATGAGGAGCATCAATTAACAATGAAGGAAGTTTGCTTTGAGGTGTCACCACTTTTTTACTCAGCAGCTCTTTTGAAAAAACAATACAATTAGATTTTTGATTAAATTTTACCGCGCTGTGATAAATGTTCTCAAAATCTTCGATGAGTGCAAATGCTGAAAATTGAAATTCAACGCGCTCTAGTTCAATGGCTTCATCTATCATCCAAGCAAACCATCGTGTTAAAACAATAACAAGACACATTATAAAGTAGTCATTATTTTCAGGGAGTTCAAGGCCGTTTTGAGGTTGATGACACATCATAAAAACAGCTTCTTCTCCTTTTATTTCAAGAGAGAAAGTAAACTCATCACTTATAATCCTAAAAAAGTCACAACTTCGATGAATAATAGCTTGTAAATTTTCACAATCTCCACAGGCTCTACATAACATTTTAAAAAAACCAAAAGGAAGTCTTTTTACTGTACCACCAGTAGATTCATCATCCGTCGCCCTCCACACGGTATTCGCCAAAGAGGCTAGCTTTTTAGAGTCGGTATAACTGTCAGTAGTTAATACTGATAAAGGAATATTATGTGCAGCTAATAGTGCTTGAGCTTTTTGTTTATCAAGTAGATAGCTGCCTAGTTGGCGACGAAAAAAAACATTAGGTACAGGGTAATATCGGCTCAAAATGATTTACAAACTTATTCTGGTTAATTGGATAAATCTAAACATAACTCATCATATAAACAACATGATACAACTTTTTTGGATGTTCATTATCATAAAAAAATACATCATTGTTTTGTTTATAACGGCTATATTTATTTTCTGTCATCTTTTGGGGAGTCCATCACAACATGCGTAGTAATTGCACTAACTTGTGATATACAGCCTAAGACATCTGCATGAAATAATTTAAACGATTTAATATCTTTTGTTTCAATACGTAATAAATATTCAAAAGAGCCTGTTACGTTATGGCATTCTTTTACCTCACAAGCCAACTTTATCGCTTGTTCGAAAGCTAGTTGAGACTCTATTGAATGCTCATTGAGACCCACACCAACATAGGCGACAAAGCCATTTCCCATGAGTTCATTATCTAATATTGCACGATAACCTTTAATGACTCCTTGAGTTTCAAGTTCTTGTACACGACGTAAGCAAGCAGAAGGTGAAAGACCAATCTTTTCTGCTAGTTCTGAATTGGCTATTCGTCCATTTTGGCTAAGCTCACGCAATATTATTTCGTTATATCTGTCTTTTTTTAACATTTATTGTGAAACCTATTCTTTAAAGCTAATAATTCGCGCGAAAGTTTTACTATATATCATTTAAAATTGCATAACAAAATCAATTAAACTTTAATTTAAGCATAGGAATTAAATTATGAATTATGAAATATTTACTGCCTTGACCATATTCGCTTTTGTTTCATCAATAACACCGGGGCCAAATAATTTAATGCTAATGAATTCAGGTGCAAATTTTGGGTTTAAGCAGACAATACCGCACCTGCTAGGTGTTGGTATAGGGTTTGTTTTGATGATTATTCTAGTTGGTATGGGTATCATGCAAATATTTGCTATGTTTCCTGCTAGCTATGAAATATTAAAAACTCTCAGTATTATTTACTTACTCTATTTAGCAATAAGAATTGCTTTTTCAAGCACCAATGTAGAGGAAAAATCATATAATGCTAAGCCCTTAACCTTTATACAAGCCGCTTTATTTCAATGGATAAATCCTAAGGGGTGGACTATGGCACTCACAGCAACCAGTATTTATGCTCCTTCACAAGAATTCATTGCAATTCTTTTAGTAGCGCTTACATTTGGTGTAGTAAGTTTACCCTGTGTTGGCTCATGGATAGTTATTGGACAAAAAATGAAACGTCTTTTGACTGCTTCAAAACAATTACGAGCGTTTAATATCACGATGGCAGTATTATTAATGATATCTGTCAGTATATCGATAAATAATAGCGTATAGATACCTATAATTTTGCGTATTAATGCTAGGTTGCTATTTAGTTAAAAGCCTAGCAAGTGTCAGTATTCCTGATTCTAGCGGACTTCCTTTTCGATAGACCTGTCTCTTATACACATCTCCGAGCCCACGAGACGTAGAGG
>CAJXUT010000180.1 GCA_913061365.1 uncultured Colwellia sp. | reverse complement strand
CCGAGACCTCCACTATCCTCTTCGTCGGCAGCGTCAGATGTGTATAAGAGACAGCGATAGCGGTTTTTACTCGCACGCTTTTCAGTGCTCTGTTGATGTTCAATCGCTTCGTCACGTCTTAATTCATAACCTGGGACAACAATACGTTCAAACTTCCGTTCAATTAGCGCTTCAATATTTTCCAAGAATTTTTCATCTTTTGGACTCACTAACGAAATCGCTTTACCTGACTTTCCAGCACGACCTGTACGACCTACTCTGTGAATATAATCTTCTGCTAAAAAGGGCAAATGAAAGTTAACGACATAAGCTAAGTCATCAATATCCAAACCGCGTGCAGCTACATCAGTGGCAACTAAAACGCGTACTTTACCTTCTCTAAAATCTGTTAACGCTTTATTACGCGCACCTTGCGTTTTATCTCCATGGCAAAGGGCTGCTTTAATTCCATCAAGTTTCAACTCTTTTGCAAGAATATTGGCACTTTCTTTTGTTCCCGCAAAAACTAGTACCTGTTGCCAGTTATTAACGCCAATTAATTCAGAGAGTAATTCACGCTTTCTTGCTTCACTAACCCAGTAAACTGATTGTTTTACCTTACCAGAAGTAGAGTTTTCTCTGGCAACACCCAATACTTTAGGTGTAGTCAATATTTGAGTAGCTAATGACTTTACTTTATTAGAGTAAGTTGCTGAAAACATCAAAGTTTGATGATTATGTTTCATTGCTTGAATTAACTTTTCAATATCAGTTAAAAAGCCCATATCAAGCATACGATCTGCTTCATCTAATACAAGATGCTTTACTTGTGACAGGTCAACATTGCGCAGTAGTAGGTGTTCAATTAATCGCCCAGGGGTTGCAACTAATACATCAACACCTTGCTTTAATAGGTTAGTTTGAGACGACATTTTACCGCCCCCATAAACAACGCCAACCTTCAATGGTAAAAACTGACTATAGGCTTTCATGTTCTCGGCAACTTGTGCTGCTAATTCACGAGTAGGCGTTAATACAAGCGCCTTAATAGCTTCTCCTTGGGTGGCATTTTTAGCTAAAGCATCGAGAATAGGTAAACTAAAGGCAGCTGTTTTACCTGTACCTGTTTGTGCACTTGCTAATAAATCAGCACCTGACCGGATTAACGGAATAGCCTGCTGCTGAATTGGCGTTAAATTTTTATAGCCACACGCTTTTACCGCTTTTAATAAATCAGCCGATAAACCAATTGCATCAACACTCATACGTCACCCAAAAGAACAAATAAATAGAAAGAGGCGGATTATATACTTAAGTTGAGCGATAAACAAAAAAGCCTCAACAATAATTTATTGTTGAGGCTTTTATTTCAAAAATTATCTATTAAATAATTTATAACGCTCTAAATATTTGTTCTGTGGTTTCTTTCGCATCACCAAATAACATTTGCGTGTTATCTTTAAAGAACAATGGATTTTGAACGCCCGCATAACCGGTACTCATTGAGCGCTTAAACACAATAACTTCTTTTGCGTTCCACACTTCAAGTACTGGCATACCTGCAATAGGGCTTGTAGGATCTTCTGCAGCTGCAGGGTTAACCGTATCATTTGCACCAATAACTAACACAACATCAGTTTCAGGGAAGTCATCATTGATTTCATCCATACCTAAAACGATGTCGTAAGGTACTTTTGCTTCAGCAAGCAACACGTTCATATGACCTGGTAAACGACCCGCTACAGGGTGAATAGCAAAACGCACTTCAATACCTTTATTAATTAACTGTTGTGTTAATTCATATACAGGATACTGAGCTTGCGCTACCGCCATACCGTAACCTGGTGCAATAACAACTGATTTAGCATCACGTAATGTGTCAGCAACAGCTTCAGCATTAATTTCAGTATGCTCACCGTAATCAACGTCGTTATCAACCACTACATCGGTACCAAAACCACCAGCAATAACACTGATAAAGGAGCGATTCATCGCCTTACACATGATGTAAGATAAAATAGCACCAGACGAGCCCACTAATGCGCCCGTAATAATCAGTAAATCATTACTTAACATAAAACCTGCAGCAGCAGCAGCCCAGCCAGAATATGAATTTAGCATTGATACAACAACAGGCATATCAGCACCGCCAATTGAAGCAACTAAATGCCAACCAAAGACTAAAGCCGTAATTGTTACTAAAAATAACGCAGTATTTGAGCCGTTATTATTTACAAAGGTAAGCAATAATAGGAAGCTAAAAATACCAGCGGCTAAGTTCATTTTATGACGATGTGGTAACATCAAGGCACTTGAATCAATAATGCCACGCAATTTACCAAAAGCGACAATAGAGCCCGTAAATGTTACTGCACCAATGAATATACCAATGAAAACTTCCGCTAAATGTATTTTCATCGCGGTATGTTGTACAGCCGTCATGACTACATTATGGTCTGCATCAAAGTAGCTGTTAAAGCCCACTAGCACTGCTGCTAAACCAACAAAGCTATGCAATATAGCAACAAGCTCAGGCATCTCTGTCATTTCAACTTTATTCGCAAATCTCAGACCAATACCTGAGCCAATAACCATCGCAATAATAATAACTAAGACATTCGAAACCCGTGGGTCAAGAATAGTAGCAAGTAAAGCAATAGCCATACCCACCATACCGAACAAATTACCTTGTTGAGCTGTTTTTTGCTTACTTAAACCTGCCAAACTAAAAACAAAAAGCAAGGCAGCAACGATATATGCTGCACTAATAAACCCGTTTGACACTAACTGTGTAGATTCCATGCTACCCCCTACTTACTAAACATTTTTAACATACGACTAGTGACTTTAAAGCCACCGACAATATTGATAGTTGCCACCAAGGTTGCAAAGGCAGCAAGTATCTGTACGAGCGTGTTATCTGAGCCTATTTGTAATAGAGCCCCGACAATGATAATGCCAGAAATAGCATTGGTAACGCTCATTAACGGTGTATGTAAAGAATGACTCACGTTCCAAACCACGTAATAACCAATAACACAGGCAAGAACAAACACAGTAAAATGCGTAAGGAAATCAGCTGGCGCAACGCTAGCTACCCAACCAAATAAAGCGATGCCTGCCGCCATGAAACCATATTTTTTAGCAGGCGATGCAGGCTCTTCTTCAACAACTTCAACCGGCTTAGCGGCTTCTTTTTGCGCAGGTGCAGCACTGACTTGAATTGGTGGTGGTGGGAAGGTGACTTCATCGTCCTTAACCACGGTCATGTTACGAATAACCACATCATCAAAATCAATGTCTAATGTGCCGTCTTTTTCTTTACATAATAACTTCGCTAAGTTCACTAAGTTATTTGAGTAAAGCTGTGAGGCTTGATTAGGTAAACGAGAAACTAAATCCGTATAACCAACGACTTTAACACCATGAGCATCAACTACTTTACCTGCAACAGTACATTCGCAGTTACCGCCACCTGCAGCAGCTAAATCGACAATAACACTACCTGGCTTCATTGCTTCAACCATTTCTTCGGTAATCAACTTAGGCGCTGGTTTACCTGGGATCATGGCAGTAGTAATTATAATATCAACATCTTTAGCCTGTTCTAAAAACAGTGCCATTTCAGCTTCAATAAACGCGTCACTCATTTCTTTAGCGTAACCATCACCTGAGCCAGTATCTTCTGGCTCTTCGTAGTCAAGCTCAAGAAATTCTGCGCCCATACTTTCAATTTGTTCTTTTACTTCAGGTCGCGTATCAAAAGCGCGTACGATGGCACCTAAACTTCCTGCCGTTCCAATAGCGGCTAAACCCGCAACACCTGCACCAATAATCATTACTTTCGCTGGTGGCATTTTACCTGCTGCAGTGATTTGTCCGGTAAAGAAACGTCCAAAAAGATTAGAAGCTTCAATAACTGCTTTATAGCCAGCAATATTAGCCATTGAGCTCAGCGCATCCATTGATTGAGAACGCGTCATACGTGGCACCATTTCCATGGCTAACGTTGTGATTGATTTCTCTTTCAGGGCTTCAAGTAATTCGGGACTTTGCGCAGGAGCGATAAAGCTGATTAGCGTAGCACCATCGTTCATAGAGGCCACTTCTTCAAGTGTTGGCGCGTTAACCTTTAGTACGATATCGCTATGCCAACAAGTCTTTTTAGTGACCAACTCAGCATCATTAGCACTGTATTCTTCATCAGTAAAGCTTGCTTTAATGCCTGCACCTTTTTGCACTTGCACATCAAAACCTAGTTTAATCAGTTCGCGGATGGAGCTTGGCGAGCCAGCAACACGATTTTCTCCAGTTAATGACTCTTTGGGAATTCCAATGTTCATAAAACACCTTTAAACAGTTGAGAAATAATAAATTTTATTTAGACTACCTAGTGTTTTACCATTTATCGCATTAATTTTAAACACAAATAGTGAAATAACCTGACTTTACCTACTAAATAACCTTTGCTTTCCATACTATCTAACCAAGCCTAGATGATGAGTAAATCACTACTTGTAAAAATGTTGTTAAAATATTGCAAAACTAGCTACTTTGTTACCCAAGTAGTAATTAATAAATGAAGGGCTAAATTAAGAAGACATTTACTATTTTACATAATAATTAAGGCAGTAATTACATATTCAGCATAAGCTATTACACGTGATTATCGTCCACGACTAACAGACCATGTTTCAAATAATGCCGCCGTAACCACTAATAGCCCACCTATAATTGTCCACATATCAACCCTTTCACTTAACAATAAAAAGGCTAAAACACTACCGTATAAAGGTTGTAAACAAGAGATTAACCCAGCGGTTGTCGCTGATAAATGTCGTAAAGATGAAGCAAACAAAGCATGCGGCATTGCCGTAAAAACAACCCCTACTAATAGTATAAGTAGCCAATCATCATTAGTAACATTCATTGGGGGAACTTCAACAAATAAACAGAGCATCAAACAAGCCACTAAGGTTTGATACAACATTGTATGTGGACCAGAATAATGACTAAAATAATTTTTATGAAGTATATTTCTAAAAGCAAAAAATAACGCAGATAAAATCCCAGTAGCAATACCTAACGTGACTTGATTACCTAAATTTATTTCAGGTATTAACAGGAAAATGCCAAAGATAACAATTAAAGCAATAAATATATCTTTTGGTTTTGGTTTACTGCTCACTTTATCATTACTAACAAAGCGAGCTAGCAAAGGCTCTAAAAATACAGTAATAACGGGGTAAGTAAAAAAAGCAATAATGCCAATTGTGACACCTGCCATTTGCATGCCAGCAAAATAAGTAACCCAATGGATTCCTACAACAATACCTAAAAGTAATGCAATTCCGTAATCTTTAGTGCTAGCTAATTTTATTTTTTTCTTTTGTAACGTTAAAACTATAAATAAAATAATTGCCGCAACCGCTGTTCGATAAACGGTTATATCAAGTGCTGGTAAGCCGATAAGCTTTGAGAACAAAGCGGTACCACCAAAAAGCAGTACTGCACTGTGTAAATAAAATAAGCTTTGTTGTTTGCTATTCATAAAAAGATTCGAACTTAGAAAAAGTTAACAGGAGGATTTTAAGCACTAGTCAAGATCATGCAAAGGCCATGAAACGATATAATCTTCAAAGTCTTCAAGCGCAACATCATCATCTTTAACAATTTTACCGCGTACTGACATACCTGCTTTATGCATAGCCGATTTTTTACCTTTATGCAGTAACGGATGCCAAGATGGCATACCTCTACCTTCTTGTAGTCTACGGTAAGTACAACTTGGCGGCATAAAAAATACATCCGCTAAATTGTCTTGTGTCAATCTAACGCAATCGGGTACTAAAACAGTTCGTTTATCATATTGACTACATTGACATGTTTTTTCATTCAGTAAATAACAAGCAATATTAGAATAGTGAATTTGTTCACCTGCTTTCAAGTGATCTGTTGGCAATAATTCTGTAGCCTCGTCTGTTTCTTCATCATCTATAAATTTATTTAGACAACATTTAGCACAACCGTCACATAACGATTCCCACTCACTTCTAGACATTTCAGCGAGTGTTTTGCTTTCCCAGAAAGGTACAACCTTAACTTTATTTTGACTCATGTATTTCTTCAATTTATCCGTTCGTTTGCAGGAATATATTTAATAAGATCAGACAAGTGACCAACAGAGCTAACAAAATAATAAGATAAATTCCAATGCATTAAACTTTTATAATTGTCATAAGCTAAGTAGGCACGCCCCTTCTCATCATCTGGAAAAACTAATGCCGCCTTAATGTCAACTTTAGGTAAGTCGGTACCATCAGTTCTGCGAATACCTAATGCCTGCCACTGAGCTAAACTCTTTTCAGTTTTATCCCATGCATTCAACCAGTTTTTGCGACTACCCGTATTTTTGGGAATAGCTAAACCTGCATCAAAATTTGACGGTAGCTTAACTTGACGTCCCCAAGTTAAATCGCCATTCCAGCCTTCTTTTTGTAAATAATTTGCCATCGAAGAAAAAATATCTATTTGATTATTCCAAATGTCCTTTTTTCCATCTCCGTCACCATCAACAGAATACGCTAAAAAGGATGTAGGCATAAACTGATTTTGCCCCATTGCTCCTGCCCAAGAACCTTTCATATCGGTAATATTTATATGTCCTTGTTCTAGTATTGTTAACGACGCCCATAGCTGCTTTTTAAAAAAATCTTCACGTCGCCCTTCATACGCTAAAGTAGATAAAGCTGATACAACATTATAGCCACCAGTAAATTTACCGAAATTAGTTTCTAATCCCCACAAAGCAACAATAAATCGTGGTTGCACGCCATATTTATGCCCTATTTCAGTCAATACTGTTTGATGCTTTTTATATAATGCACGCGCTTTTTTAATTTTCCAGCTTGGAACTCGTTTTGGTAAATAAGTATCTAATGTTTCGACTTTTTCTGGCTGTTTTCGATCAGCGACTACCGCACGTTTATGGAATTTAACATTAGCAAAACTACTATTAATAAGGTTTTGTGAAAAACCTTTTGTTAATGCTTCGTCTTTTAAGGTATCAATGTACTTTTCAAAACCCGCTTGAGACAACTCTTTGGCTTGTACTGGTTGTGCAAAAAAAAGTGAGATACTTAATGTAAATAAGCTAAATAAAAGCGCATATACTTTTAACATCAATCTATTCCCCTTTCTTTTGTTTATCCATTTGGATTTTATGTTGCTTTAGTAAATCTTCTGTCGGTGGTGGTAATTGTAAATAGTAACCTTCTTCCACTAGATTCGTTTTCACTTTCTCTAAATCAGAAAAAGCGAGTTTATCTTTAGTTGCTAAATTAGTTAAAGTCACCAAAACCGGTGTACCAAAAATACTCATAAGTGATTCAGGCACTGAAGAAAAGTCATCACGACTTTTAACAAAAAGGTAAGTTTGTGCTTTCTTAGCACTTTTATAGATGGCACATAGCATAAGGGAGACCTATGGAGTTGTTTAAAATTTAATTAACTAAAAAAATAAGCGCCTAATATATCACGCACTTGCAATATTATGCGATACAATGACACAATAAATTACATTAATATTTTTGATCTTTATTTAATTCGGAAACAAAATGAAAGCTCCTTTATACAACGACATTCTTAACATCTGTCAAAATATTGCTAACGCCTCTGAAACTGTCTCTTATACACATCTCCGAGCCCACGAGACGTAGAGGAATCTCGTA
>CAJXUT010000179.1 GCA_913061365.1 uncultured Colwellia sp. | reverse complement strand
TAATTGCTGCTGGCTATCGAATCGAATCATCTAGAAAAAAAATGGAAATTAATAAATTTACTAATAGCGGTTCGTTTGACAATAGCTTTTCTGATAATGGAAAACTGACCGTTGAAGTTAACTCTTCAGCAGATGATTTCGCAACACGCATTCTTGTTGATAGTGACTCCAATATCTATTTAGTTGGTGACAACTTAGCGACGCCAAACCAAGTTGCCATTGTAAAACTATCTGCTACAGGGGGGCTAGATACCAACTTTAGTGATGATGGTATCGGCAGCTTTGTTATGGCACCAAGTAACAGTAATGCCAGCGTTAAAGATGCCATTTTAGATTCTTCAAATAACATTATCGTTGTTGGCTCTGCTGAAGTCTCAGGCATCAATGCTCCTATGATAGGGCGTATCAAACCTGACGGTACATTAGACAGTACGTTAAATGGTAGTGGCTTTTTCCAAGCAGAAACTTGTAATAATGTAGGACAATTATCCAGTATATTGCTACTTGATGATGAAAATCTAGTTGTCGCAGGTCAATGCTTTAATAATACAGATGCCAGTTTAAAAAATGATATTGAGTTGACGCAGTATCAACTACTTGAACCATAAACATAATAGGTGAGATGTTATGAAATTTGAATTTTATGGTGTAAGAGGATCAATGCCTACGCCTGGAGAGGATACATTAATATTTGGGGGAAATACCTCTTGTGTTCATGTTGAACTTGAGAATGGTGATGATTTAATTCTTGATGCGGGAACAGGTCTTGTTAAATTAGGACATAAACGTCAAGAAGTTACACAAGATATCACTCTTTTAATTACGCATAACCATTGGGATCATATTCAAGGTTTTCCGTATTTTACACCCATTTTTCAACACGAAAGAAATATTACTGTTGTACCCGGAGCCGTTGAGTACACTGATAAAGATATGGTGTTACGACAGATGTCAGGATCCAATCATCCAGTTAAATTTGATCAACTACCTGCTAATATCAAATTAATGCCAGAGCTAGCATTAAAAGAAGAGTTTTCGGTGAAGAGTTTCTCGGTTACCACCAAAAAGCTCAATCATCCTGACGGAGGAACTGCTTATTGTCTTTATGGTGATGGGAAAAAGCTTGCCTATGTCACTGATAATGAACTGAAACCACCACAAAAAACAGTTACTAGTTGGCAACAGTGGGTTGACTTTATTTCTGGTGCTGATGTGTTAATTCATGACGCACAATATATTTGTGACGACTTACCGCTTAAACATGGCTGGGGACATAGTACATTTTTACAAGTAACTCAATTAGCGGTAGAAGCAAAAGTTAAAAAATTATTTATTATAAGTCACGATCCAAATCGAAAAGATAGTGAATTATTATCACTTGAAGCATCATTAAAAAAACAATTTTCATCTGATCTTGATATTGCTTGTGCACGGGAAGGCGTCACTATCGATTTAGGTTCAATATAAAACGATGTTTAAAAAGCTTTTTTCTAAAGATTTCTTTTTTGGTCTTTTACTTACATTATTTGTGGTGAGCCTGAATTATGTAAATATTAATACCATTCAGCAATTTATGCAGCGTGTTGAAGGAATGCTATACGATATTAGGTTACTTGCCACACTACCTGAAGAAAAGCGTCAATTTGACGAGCAAGTGATTATTATCGATATTGATGAAAAAAGTATGAGGGAACAAGGGCGTTATCCTTGGAGTCGCAGTAAAGTTAGTGACTTAGTCGAAAAATTGATGGCTGCAGGAGTAGTGACAATTGGTTTCGATATTTTCTTTGCGGAAGAAGAACGTAATCCCGTTCAGCAAATTATTACTAAAAATCAGCAATTATCTTCAAACTTTCTTGAAAAAATAGAACAACTATCGCCAAGTGTTGATGCAGATAAAATTCTTGCAAAAACTTTACGTGATTCAGAAGTGGTATTAGGTTTTTTATTTGATAATACGGCAAAGACAACAGGTGTTATACCTGATCCTGTTATAGATTGGAAAATCCCCGTACAACAACAATCAGAAATAGGTGTCTACTTTTCTGTTTTGGGTAACATTCCCGTAATACAATCAGCTGCAAGTGGTGCAGGGTTTATAAACTCAGTGCCTGACAGTGATGGTTTTATTCGTAAAGCTTCTCTAGTATTAAATTATCGCGGTACATTATACCCATCACTTGCTCTTGAAGTTGCACGGGTATATACCTTGGCTGATAATATTAAGGCTGTGAGTAAATCTAGCCATGGTATCTCTTGGTTACAAGGCATCAGCTTTGGGAACCAATTGATCCCGACCAATGAAAAAGGTCAAGTCATAATTCCCTACAAGGGTGAAAAGTATAGTTTTCCCTATATCTCAGCTACAGATGTTTTAAACGATCGAGTAGATAAAGATATGTTAGATGGGAGTATTGCGTTTGTTGGTACGTCTGCTGTTGGCTTAGCTGATTTGAGAACAACCTCTGTTGGAGTGCAGTATCCTGGAGTAGAAGTGCACGCAAATGTTTTTGAAAGTCTGATACACCCAGAAATTCTTCCTGTTGAACCTGATACAACGCTCGCTATTATTTTTAGTCTTCTTCTTATCACAGGATTAACACTGTCCTTAACCATGGCAAAGCAGGGACCACTTGTCATTTTGTTAATAAGCTTACTTAGTTTTAGCTTACATATTGGCGCGAATTGGTATTTATGGATGGCAATGAATATTAGTTTACCGTTATTTCAAATATTACTATTGATTACCTTTTTAACACTTTATTACAGCGCCATTGGTTTTGTTAATGAAAGTAATAAACGAAAATATATTAAAAGCATGTTTAATCAATATGTACCACCAGCATATATTGATAAATTATTGCATTCAGCAAAAGGATTAGAATTAAAAAGTGAGCGTCGTATTATGACTGTGCTTTTTGCCGACATCCGTAATTTCACATCACTCTCAGAGCAATTTACCGCTGAAGAGTTGAGTGATTTTATGCAACAATACTTAACAGAGGTTACAGGTATTATATTCAGTAATCAGGGAACAATTGATAAGTATGTTGGTGATATGGTAATGGCATTTTGGAATGCACCACTTGACGATGATAAACATGCTTACAATGCGGTAACTACTGCACTTCACATGATTAACGCAACCGAAAGACTAACTGAAGAGTTTAAACAAAGAAATTGGCCTGAAATAAAAGTTGGGGTTGGTCTCAGTACTGGAGAAATGAATGTTGGAGATATGGGTTCTACTTATCGTAAAGCCTATACTGTTTTGGGTGATTCGGTTAATTTAGGATCGCGCTTAGAGTCGTTAACCAAATATTATGGTGTAGATATATTGATTAATGAGCAAACATACACTGAAGTTTGTGATGTAGGAATTTTGTGTCGAAAAATCGATAAAATTCAAGTTAAAGGTAAAAATGAAGCCGTGAACGTATATCAACCAATAGGAAAAGAAAGTGAATTTGATGACGCAATGAAGCATTATTTATGTTTACATGATAAAGCAATGTCTAGATACTTAAATGGAAGCTGGGCTGAGGCAATTGAACTATTTGAGCAATTAAAAGCTAGCTCTACCTTATCGACTAAAATATATGATATTTATTTATCGCGCTTAGCATCATTAAAAAATACGTTACCCACGGAAAACTGGGAAGGAGTATTCTCTCATAAGGAGAAATAACAGTATGACAAAACTCATTACGGAAGATACAACCCTACAACATTTATTAAATATTAGTATTCAACTCAGTAGTGAAGAAAATATTGATGTCTTGATGGAGAAAGTTTTAGTCGCAGCAATTGATGTTGCTAGTGCTGATGCAGGCTCTATTTATTTAGTTAATTCTAATAAAGAATTAGAATTTAGAACGGTTATAAATAAAACCTTATCTATTCATCTTGGTGGGCAATCTTCAGAAAAAATTACATTTCCAAATATACCATTATTTATTGATGGCGCTGATAATAAGTCAGCAATAGTTGCTCACTCAGCTAATACTGGAGAGGTAATTAATGTTGCAGATGTTTATGATGAGTTGCCATTTGATTTTAGTGCCGCAAGAAAAATGGATCAGAATACTGGTTACAGAACTAAGTCGATGCTTACTTTTCCTATGCGAGACCACACCAAAGAAATTATTGGTGTTATCCAATTAATCAATGCTGTTGAACTTGGAAAAATCACTTCCTTTAGTAAACAGACAGAAAGAAAAATATTATCTTTTGCCTCGTTAGGTGCCATTGCGCTTACAAACCGCTCATTGATACGAGACATGGAGCAGTTATTTGAAGCTTTCGCCCAAACCATTGCGGGCGCTATTGATGCAAAATCGCCTCATACTGGTGGTCACTGTAAGCGAGTTCCAGAATTAACATTGATGATTGCTGATGCGGTTAATCAAACGGATAAAGGTGCTTTATCTTCATTTACCATGTCTTCTGAAGAACGTTATCAGTTAGGAATTGCGGGTTGGCTTCATGATTGTGGGAAAATAGGTACGCCTGATCACATCATGGAGAAATCAAGAAAACTACAGACCGTTTTCGATAGAATTGGCTATATAAACGCTAAGCTTGAAATAGCAAGTAGAGATATAGAATTAGAGCATCAAAAAAATATTATAAAAGCCTTAAAAAGAGGAAAAAAGGTTGAAGTTGCTCAGCTAGAAAGAATACAAGAAGTATCGCTCATGCAATTAAAACTTGATCGAACCTTTTTACAAAAGATAAATGTTGGCGGAGAATTTTTAACAAATGAACAGTCCGCGAATATTTCTATCATTGCAGATCGCTACACTATATCGTTAGATGATACCGAGCAGCCTATACTTAACGAAGATGAAATTAGTAACCTCAATATTAAGCGGGGCACATTGAATGATGAAGAGCGATTAATTATTCAGCAGCACATGACAATAACTCAAGATATTCTCGAAGCCCTTCCTTTTCCAAAACATTTATCCAAGGTAACAGAATACGCATTAGGACATCATGAAAGAGTGGATGGCAAAGGTTATCCTCAAGGGTTAACAAAAGAACAAATGTCAGTGCCAGCTCGTTCGATGGCTATTGCAGATATTTTTGAAGCACTATCAGCGGCTGATAGACCATATAAAAAAGCCAAACCGGTAAGTGAATGTTTAAAAATTATGGGGAACCTTGTTGAACAACAGCATTTAGATGGGGACCTATTCACCATTTTTGTTCGTGAAGAAGTATATAAACATTACATTCACAAGTTTGCTGATCCAGATCAATTAGATGAGTTTAATCTTGAGGACATACCAGGATTACAAGTTTATGAATAATAATATTTGATAGTATTAAGATCATATTTTAATACCTTCAATGACTTATTAATATCGATAAAAAATTTTAGTCACTAAAAGTAGCAAAGAGATTTTCTCATGACAGAACTTATGACAAAAACACTTTTTGAACAAAGCACGTTACAGCATTTATTAAACATTAGTATTCAACTTGGTAGTGAAAAAAATACCGATATATTGATGGAAAATATATTGATGGCAGCAATTGATGTAGCTGGTGCAGATGCGGGTTCAATATATTTAGTAAATCAAGAAAAAGAACTAGAATTTAGAACAGTTATTAATAAAAGTTTGCTTTTATCACCTATGGAGCATCATGAAAAAAATGTAACATTTCCAAATATACCGTTATTTATAGATGGGCAAGAAAATAAAGCAGCAATTGCAGCTCATTCTGCTAATACTGGTGAAGTAACCAATATAGATGACGTTTATGATGAGTTGCCATTTGACTTTAGTGCGGCAAGAGAAATGGATAAAATAACGGGCTATCGAACAAAATCAATGCTGACCTTTCCATTAAGAGATCATACTAAAGATATTATCGGTGTTATCCAGTTAATCAACGCAATTGATCAAGGTAATATCATTCCATTTAGTGAAAAAGCAGAAAAACAAATATTGTCCTTTGCAACACTTGGTGCGGTAGCTTTAACAAACCATTCTCTCATACACTGTATGGAAGAGTTGTTTGAATCATTCGCTAAAACTATTGCAAGTGTCATTGATGAAAAGTCTTCTCATACTGGTAATCATTGTCATCGAGTACCTGAATTAACTATGATGATTGCTGATGCTGTACATAGCACTAAAAAGGGGCCATTTTCTTCATTTATCATGACCTCTGAAGATAGGTATCAATTAGGTATTGCGGGTTGGTTACATGATTGTGGAAAAATAGGCATTCCAGATCACATCATGGAAAAGTCTAAAAAGTTACAAACAATCTTTGACAGAATTGAATATATCAATGCAAAACTTGAAATAGCGAGTAGAGATATAGATCTTGAGTTTAAAGACATTGTGATTGAAGCTCTAACAAATGATAAAGCAATTGATTTAAAGCAATTAGAACTAAAACAAAAAGAAGCTCAACAACAGATCAGCATAGATAGAGCCTTTTTAAAAAAAATTAATATAGGCGGAGAGTTCCTATCAGAAAATCAGACAGATCGCGTACACACTATTGCTAAACGTTACTCAATATCGCTTGGAGGAATTGAACAGCCCCTATTAAGTGCAGATGAAGTAACTAATTTAAATATTAAGCGTGGCACGTTAAATGATGAAGAACGATTAATCATGCAACGACACATGAATATAGCACAAGATATTCTTGAAGCTTTACCGTTTCCAAAACACTTATCAAAAGTATCAGAATATGCATTAGGTCATCATGAAAAAGTTGATGGTAGCGGCTATCCTAGAGGTTTAACCAGAGATCAAATGTCAATTCCCGCAAGAGTTATGGCTATTGCCGATGTTTTTGAAGCACTGTCAGCAGCAGATCGTCCTTACAAACAAGCAAAACCGGTTAGTGAATGTTTGAAAATAATGGGAACCCTCGTTAATGATCAACACCTTGATGGCGATTTGTTTACTATTTTTGTTTTAGAGAAAGTATATGAAAACTATATTTATAAATTTGCTAGCCCAGAACAGTTAGATGATATTAATCTAGACTCCATTCCAGGTTTACAACGCTATCAATAATACTAATATGCTGAAATTGATACCTATTACTCATCAGAGAAACAGCTATTACAAAGTAATATAAAAAGTATTATTAAGTTTTTTATATTACTTTGTATGAAAAACTAGCAGTTAGTAATTTAATTGAAAATAAAGCTTGATCCTCACCGATAGTTCTATACAATGCGCTCCAGTTCCAAGGGGTTCAGCCAAAAAGCTTAATCAACTGGATGTTTTGATAAGTTATCTTCTTACTTTTAAAGTAAATTAGTTAACTTAATGTTTTAAAGTTCAGTTTTTAATAGTTTGTAAAAACCTTTAAAAAAGATTCAAAAAAACGTTGACATCAAAACTCGGAAGCGTATGATACGCATCCTGCTTCGGGGCAACAGCAACGAGCAAGCTACTTAACTTAAGTAGCTTAGGTCACTAGCGAATGCGATTAGGGCCTCATTTCTTTAACAATTAGTTATCATGCAATTTGTGTGGATACTCACATTAACTTGTTTTTACATAGTCAGCTTGTCTGACAACAAAAACGCTTAATGATGAATGTCACACAGATAAATATATACTTATATATGTAATGCGATATCAGTTTCGACTGGTATCACGACAGAATTCATTGAGCAGTTATGCATCGCTTGTCGGTGACGTAACACAAACGATTTTTAATTGAAGAGTTTGATCATGGCTCAGATTGAACGCTGGCGG
>CAJXUT010000178.1 GCA_913061365.1 uncultured Colwellia sp. | reverse complement strand
CGTGGGCTCGGAGATGTGTATAAGAGACAGTGTAAATACTGTATTCGTCTTGTAATTGCTGAACTTGCGCTGGGGTTATGCCTAAGAAAGAGAACATACCTGCTTGACGTGTAATAAAGCTAAAGTCGCGTGTTACACCGTTTTCAACTAATTTATCAACGATAAGTTGACGATTGCCGTTAATGCGATTACGCATTTCAGCTAGTTCACTGTGCCATTCGTTACGTAATTCATCCGAAGATAAAATTGTTTCAACAAGTGCAGCGCCATGAGCTGGTGGCATAGAGTAAATAACACGAACAACAGATAGTAATACTGAGTTAGCAATATCAGCCTGTATGCTTGATTCACCAATTACAGTACAGCCGCCTATGCGCTCACGGTATAAACCGAAGTTTTTAGAACATGAGCTACACACAAGCATTTCGTTTACAGATTCGGCCATTAAACGTAAGCCGTAAGCATCTTCGTCTAAACCTTGACCGAAGCCTTGGTATGCCATATCAATAACAGGTAAAAACCCTACAGATTTTGCAACGTCAGCAACTTGCTGCCATTGTTCGTTATTTAAATCCATACCACTTGGGTTATGACAACAAGCATGCAATAACACAGCGTCATCAGCTGATACTTGCTTAAGAGCAGCTAACATACCGTCAAAGTCTAAGTTTTTATTCTCGTAGTCATAATACGGATAGGTTTTTACAATTAATCCTGCCGCTTCAAATAAACCAGTATGGTTAGCCCATGTTGGGTTACTTACCCAAATGGTTGCGCCCGCTTTACATGATTTGATAAATTCAGCTGCAACACGTAAAGAGCCTGTGCCACCCGGAGTAGAGATAGTTCTCACTCGATCCGCAATTAACACTTTGTGTGTTTCACCAAAGATAAGCTTGCCCATTTCATCATTAAAAAGGCTTGAACCTGTTGGACCAATGTAAACTTTACTTGTTTCATTATCGGTACGATACTGTTCAGCTTTTTTTACACAATTAAGCACAGTAGTTTCACCGGCTTCATTTTTATAAACACCAACACCCAAATCAATCTTCTTTGGATTAGTATCTTCTCGGTATTTAGCTAATAAACCTAAAATAGGATCGGCAGGCAAAGCTTTTAAGCTAGCAAACATGGCTGAAATTTACCTTATATTTTAAGGGGTTAAGATTATTGGCTTAAACCCTTTTATTGAAAGAAATAGTTAGATGGCAAGCATAGCTCAAAAGAGCGTCAAGATTAAGGCTTTTCACGCATATTTATCGACAAATTTTTTTAGTCATAGATAGCGCTTTTTTTAAGGGCTAAAAATTATTGGTTAGAGCGGCAATCAAACCAATTAAACCACCAAAAATACCGCCCCAAACTACTAACCAGCCTAAATGTTTTTTGATCATTGCTTGTACGATTTCTTTAACTAATTGAGGGGTTAATTCATTAAGGCGCTTTTCAATAATATCACCCACTTTTTCCTGCATAGTTTCGATCATATTGGGTTGTTCTAATTCGTCGCGTAGTAACGTATTAAATTGCTCGCTTTGGGTAATGTCTTGTATTGATACCTTCATTTTTTCAATAAAGGGTTCTTTCATTGGTTGTAATGCAGCAGCTCCTCCCACCATTTCAAGCATAGGAGCAAAGGATGATGTTTCTATTACTGATACCAGATTGTCGAAAGCAGGTGTGAGGTCAACTTTTTCGATTACTGAATTTAAATTAATAGCGACAGCGCTTCCTGAGTTGTTTGATAAAAAGCGGTCTATATTTTCTTTAGTAAAAAATTGCTCCATCATTAATTGACGAATGGCTAATTTAAAATCTTCAAAGCGTGCAGGTATCACACCTGAGCCATATAAGCCCGGTACTTTTTCAAAAAGCATGTGGATTGCTAGCCAGTTAGTGACTGCGCCAGATAAGGCAAATAAACCGACGGTAAAAATAAGATGCTGCTGTGTAATGTAACCAATAAGTGTTGCAAGGCAGGCTATTAAATTGGTAATGATACTTTTATTCACTAATGGTTCCGTATGTTGAATTCGCTTGACTATAAACGCTATGATAGCATTGAATTTACTTCGCTAAAATAATGATCATGTTTATTCGAATTGAGAGATTTATTCAATGTTTAAAAAATTAGTTGTTCTATTTTCCTTTGCTTTTATGAATGCTTGTGGAGCAGATAATGTTACAAATGAACAATGGCGTGCGCTTGATATTAATAACACCGTCTTATTAACGTTGCCTCATGGTAAGGTTGTTATTGAACTTGCGCCGCAATTTTCACCTAAGCATGTAGAGCAATTCTCAGCACTGTTAAAAGAGTCTTTTTATGATGGTACTTTTTTTTATCGTGTACTGGATGGCTTTGTTGCACAAGCAGGTCCTAAAGATGGTAGCGACAAAGATAAATCAGTTTCATTATTAGCGATGGAAGGGCAGTTTTTAACAGATAAACATTGGTCTTTTACACGAGTGCAAAATAATGATCTTTTTGCTAAAAATACAGGTTTTAAAGATGGCTTTGCTTTAGCAAACGATAACTCTGAAACTGCGTGGTTAACCCACTGTCCAGGTACGTTGGCTATGGCGAGAAATAATGAGGAAAACTCTGCTTCGAGTCATTTTTATTTTGTTATTGGGCAAGCACCAAGGTATTTAGATAAAATAATGACTATTTTTGGTCGTGTGGTTTACGGTATGGAGCATATTCAAGCCATAAAACGTACCTCTGTAGTTGAAGGTGAATATGCTGTAGATAGCAGAAAACATACGCCTATTATTAGCATGAGCTTAATGGCTGATGTTCCAGTAAATGAACGTATTATCATTGAAGTGGAAAATACTGAGTCAACAGTTTTTGCCCAGAGGTTAATTAAACGTCGAGCAAGAGACAATGAATTTTTTTATAAAAAACCACCACCAGTATTAGATGTTTGCCAAGTACCCATTAAAAGTCGTTTGATTAAAGCAGAATCAAAATGATGTTTTACTTAGCGTGGCTAGAACCGATACTGGTTGTATGCTAATTAATTTAAAGGAGTAAAAATGACATTAACATGTGAACAAACGAGCTTAAATGATAGAGCTGCCGCCAATGTTATTAGAGCAGCATGTGATTATGCGCGTACACAGGGTTTAAAAGTGTGTGTTAGCGTGGTTGACCTTCATGGAAACTTGCTGGCATTTCAACGAATTAATGGCTCGCCATTACATTCAATTTCGATTTCACAAGACAAAGCTTTTACTGCGGTTAGTTTTGGTATGGAAACGGCTAAGTGGCCTCAACGACTTGAAAGTAAGCCTTATACTTTTCAGTCATTGGTTAATTGCTCACGTATGTCAATGTTAGGTGGTGGGGTGCCAATAAACATTAATGGCCAAATTGTTGCTGCAGTTGGAGTTTCAGGTGGAACTGAACAACAAGACATTGATTGTGCTAATGCGGGAATCTCTATTCTGAATTTACCTAATGAAAACTTAGCTTAGCCAAACGACTAGTTAACGTTATAGTGATTGAGTAGAAGAGATAACCTTGTTTTAGCAATAGGTTTATTTTTCATACGTTATCGAATTAATGTACCACTCTTTCTCGCCATCGGGAGTCATAACGTTAACATCATCATCAACCTCTTTTTTTATCAATGCGCGTGCCATAGGTGAGTCTATTGAAATATAACCTTTGGCATCGCCATAAATTTCTTCAGGTCCAACAATTCTAAACTTTTTAATATCGCCAGCCTCATTTTCTATTTCAACCCAAGCACCGAAGAAAACCTTGCCTTCTTGTTGAGGTGAATAGTCAACAATTGTTAAATCAGGTAGCAGCTTTCTTAAATACCTTACTCGGCTATCAATTTGACGTAAAACACGTTTGTTAAAGTGATAATCGGCGTTTTCTGATCGGTCTCCTAGACTTGCGGCCCACGAAACTATTTTGGTTATTTCTGGTCGTTTAACCTTCCATAAGTGATCGTGTTCTTTTTGTAGTTTTTCGTAACCAGCACGGGTAATTAATTTTGTCTTCAAAGCAGGAACTCGTTAAAAAGGCTTTTACTAGAAAGTCATTATAATACACACAGATGTGATGACACTAAAGTGCCATTGAAAAGTTAATAGTAAATCAGTCATGATGAAAAAAAATATAATTGGATAAAAATGTATGCGGATATTAAATCCATTAGTTACTTTATTGCTTGCATTAGGTGTTAGCTTATCTTCACACGCGCAGTTTCAAGAACTCGAAGAGTTTGGTGAAAACCCAGGCGATCTTGAAGCCAGTTTTTTTGCGCCTAGCAATACTGAAAATCCTGCGTTAGTTGTATTACTGCATGGCTGTGCTCAGCAAGGGGATGAACTTGCGTTAAAAAGTGGCTTATTTGGTTTGGCAAAAAAGCACAACTTTGCTTTATTGCTGCCACAACAAGCATTAAGCAATAATATCAAACGCTGTTTTAATTGGTATTCACCTGATGACTCTACAAGAGATACGGGTGAAACGTTATCGATAAAAAATATGGTGGGCCATTTAAAAGCACAGTTGAACAGTCAACAAGTTTATATTATTGGCTTGTCAGCAGGCGGAGCGATGGCTAGCGGTATGTTAGCAAACTACCCTGAATTATTTACTGGCGGTGCAGTTGTTGCGGGTATTCCTTTTCCTTGTGCGGATGGTTTAATTACCGGTATTTCATGTATGAGAAATGGTCCATCTCAAACATCTAATGAGCTAGTAACGCTCGTACAAAAAATCAATCCGAAACAAACTGTGTGGCCTAAGTTGTCTGTTTGGACAGGAACAAACGACAGCATCGTAAACCCATTAAATTCGACTATGCTTGCACAACAATGGGCATCATTATCAGGCATAGATGATAAGCCAATAAAATACAAAAAAACTGGTTATACCATGACACATTGGAAAAATTCAGCAAAGGAAACGCGTGTAGAACTGATTGAAGTGAGTAACCTTGATCACGGTATTATGGTTAATCCACAAGTTGAAAATGGTGGTGAAGAGTCTGATTATTTATTAGCCTCTCCACTAAGTACTGTAAAACATGTAATTGATTTTTGGCAGCTGTCGCTATAATTACCCTTTTTAATTAAACTCCTTGTAATTCAGTTTGTTATGTATAGCACCATAGTGCTAATTATTTTTTTAGCTTTATCAGATAGAGTGTTATTAGTTGGTAAAAAAGTTTCACAAATAAAATAAGAATGTATTAACTAATAATATTATAAATTACTAATAAGGGTTCACTCATGAAGCAGCACAATAGAAATAGAAGTTATCTCGCTTTGGCAATTGCTACTGCATTGTCTAGCAGCATTGCTTTAGCTGAAGAAGCTACAGATACATCTCCAGGTGCAAAAGATCAAGGTCTTGAGCGTATTGAAGTTACCGCGCGTAAATCATTAGAAACATTACAGACTGTGCCTGTAGCAGTGACCTCTGTTGGTAGCGAACAATTAGATCAAAATGGCATCAGTGTAGTGACTGAAATTCAACAGTTCTCACCCAACACGACTTTACAAAGCAGCAGAGGTACTAACTCAACATTAACTGCTTTTATTCGCGGAGTGGGTCAAGAGGATCCTTTATGGGGATACGAGCCGGGTGTTGGTATTTATATTGATGATGTTTACTTAGCTCGTCCGCAAGGTGCAGTACTCGACATTATTGATGTCGAGCGAGTGGAAGTACTTCGTGGCCCTCAAGGAAGCTTATATGGAAAAAATACAATTGGTGGCGCTATAAAGTATGTTACTAAGAAAATGTCTGGTGATATGGAATTTGATCTTCAGGCTACTTTTGGTAACTATGGCAGGCAAGATTATAAAATAGCAGGTAAAGTTCCTGTTGTAGAAGATAAATTATACTTTGGCTTTGCTCTTGCCAGTTTGACACGCGATGGATATGGTAATTTTCTTGAATCAGCCTTAGATAATCAAGATACTGAAAATTATAATAAAGATGTGTTTGCTGGTCGGCTAACAGTAGAGTTTGAACCAACAGATGATCTATTTATTCGTTTTAATTATGATAAAACGACAGATGACTCTAACGCGAAAGGTGGTTATCGTTTAGTTCCAAGCATACTAACTGATGCACCTGTTCCTGATAGTGTTTATGATTCATATACGAGTTTACCAACTAAAAACTTAGTCGAAAATGAAGGTTGGAGTTTAACGGCTGAGTACTTTATTAATGATTTTTGGTCATTTAAGTCAGTAACAGCAGCACGTGAGAATTATTCTGCCACTAATATTGATTTTGATAATACTCCGCTACAAATATTTGATGTACCAGCTATTTATGACGATGAGCAATTTTCTCAGGAATTCCAGTTAAACTATAGCGATGACAATTTAACTTTAGCTTCAGGTCTATATTATTTTGATTCTGAATCATGTGGTCATTATGATGCTATTATTTTTCAATCTTTAACAGCTGAAAAAAGTGGCTGCAATAATAGTGAAAGCTATGCTGTTTATGCCCAAGGTTCATATAACCTCACAGATGCCTTATCGTTTACTTTGGGTGCTCGTTATACCAGAGAAGAGAAAAAGGCTAATGTAAATGATAATCTACACTTTTCAATAGAATATCCTAAATCAGGATGGATTCCTGATTATATTCGTGGTGACTTACCGGTAACTGAAGTTTTAAACGGCAAGAAAACTTGGTCACGCTTCACACCTAAAGTTGGTATTGAATATCAAGTTGATGATGACATGATGGTCTTTGCCAGTTATTCCCAAGGTTTTAAGTCAGGCACCTTTAATCCTAGAGCATCAACTAATGAACCTGAAGTTAATCCTGAAATAGTTGACTCTGTTGAAATAGGTATTAAAAGTGAATGGTTTGATCAATTACGTATTAATGCAACTGTTTTTGCTTTAGAGCATAAAGATCGTCAATATAAGAGTGTTGTGCCAAATGAAGATCCAGCAGTGTTAGATTCACGATTAGGCAATATTGGTCAATCAGAAGCGTTAGGTCTTGAGCTTGAAGTACAATACGCGGCAACAGAATCATTAAACTTTAACTTTGCATTGGGCTATATTGACACTGAATTTACTGAAGTACTAACTTGGAATGGTACGGGATATGACGATCTTTCTGATACTTATACCGTTGCTAATACACCTGATACTACAGCAAACCTTGGTATTACATATGATTTTGAAACGGAAGTTGGTTCTTTTGTTATCAATGGTAATTACTATTACCGTGGAGAGTATGATCTTGTTGAAGTCGGAAATGTTTTGACTCAAGATGGCTATGGTTTAGTGAACTTAGGTGTTAATTGGTACAGTACAGACGGTGACTGGGAAGCAGGGCTACATTGGAAAAATGTTACAGACGAAGAGTATATGGTAGGTGCTTATAACTTTATTGCTCAAGATGGCAATGGAGGCTGGTTACCTGGTTTTGGTGGTGACACTACTTTAATAGCCTACTATGGTGATCCATCAACAGTATCTTTTACCATAGGTTACACTTTCTAAAGTTTATTTTAATTTGAACAAAGGAAAAGGGCTGGTTTTTACTGGCTCTTTTTTTGATAATAGAAAAATTATTCTCAGAGTGTTAATTGAGAAGTTAGTATTGAAATTATTGATAAGGCTTCTTTTATGAATCAAGCTAAAGTAGTTATTGCAGATGATCATCCGTTGTTTCGTACAGCATTAAAGCAGGCGGTTGTTGATTGCATGCCTGATGCAAGCATTAAAGAAGCATCAAGCTTTGGTGATTTGCTTATTGAAATTGACAAATCTCCTGAATTAGAAATTATTTTTTTAGATCTCCATATGCCGGGAAATGATGGCTTCACTGGTTTGACACAAT
>CAJXUT010000177.1 GCA_913061365.1 uncultured Colwellia sp. | reverse complement strand
CTATCCTCTTCGTCGGCAGCGTCAGATGTGTATAAGAGACAGCAACTATGCTGAAAGTAATAAAAATGAAAGATTATATTTTCTTTTAATGGTCCTAAGCTTCTGATGATTAAATATTTAATAATTTTATCTTGTTTTCTTACCTCACTATCCACCAAGGCAAGTGATTATGCTTACTTCGGCTTTGAACCCGACATAATCACAAATTATGTCGCCGCAAAGAAAAAAATGGGTTATGTGCGCCTAACCGTTGAATTGATGGTTGAAAGTAGTAATTTAGAAATAGTTGAACACCATTCGCCATTATTGCGTGATGCCATTGTTGATATTATTGGTAAACAAGCCGAAGCAAAAGTTAAATCAATTAAAGGCCGCTCTGAAATTCAATTACTTTGCGAAGAACAAGTAAAAGAACTACTTACTAAAGAAACAGGTCAACCTTTAATAAAGAAATTGTTGTTTACCCAGTGGCTAGATAATTAATCTAGGTAAACCAACTAAATACGCGATGACTTTACGCTAAACACAGCTAATAAACACCCCGAAATCAAACCAAGTAAATGTGCTGTATTAGCTACATTTACGGGTAATACTTCAATAAAGCCTAAGAGTAGCCAAAATAATAAAAAGCCAATAATAGGTTTAGATAAGGAGAGTCCTTTTTCTGGAGCTAAATAACCATACCACCAAACAAAGCCAACTAAAGCATATACCACACCAGATAAACCACCAAAATTAGCTCCTGAAACTAAGAACTGCCCTAAATTGGAAACAATGGCAGATATCAAAAATAAGTTAATCAAAGTCCCTTTGCCAAGAGTCTCTTCAATGCTGCCACCTATCTGCCACCACCACATAGTATTAAAAACAATATGTAACCAAGAGAAATGAAAAAAAGCGGGACCTAATAAACGCCAGGGTTCGGCAAGAAAGGCATCAAGAGATATTCTAGGGTAAAACCGCAATTCACTAAAAATTGACTGCGCAAACCCTAATTCACTACCAATAAAAACAACCCAGCAAAGGGCAAACACCAGTAGAGTCACCATCCCTGCGTGAGCGAAGAAGTTTTCTTTAAAGTTATCAAGTAATGTTGTATCACCACTATTAAGAGTGACCGTTTCACCATGTTGCCAAGCAGCTTGTTGATATTTTTGCTCAAAAGGCGCTTTAATAAAAACATCAAACTCAGCTTTTGCTTGTGAAAGTTTATCCTCTTGGCAATACACCATATGTTGCTGCTTTGATTCACTAACCACTTTTGCAGCAATGCCTAGTGTCGCTAAATAATTAGCAAAAAGTAATGCTATATTATGTTGTTCAAGTTGTACTAAAAAATGTAAGTTTTGATGCTCGGTCATTAGCAAGATACATTATCTGGATATTGCAGCTGCCACTGTGTAAAACCACCATCAAGAGAATAAACTTTAGTAAAGTCTTGGCTAACTAAAAACTGCGCAGCTTGTTGACTAGAGTGACCATGATAACAGCACACAACAACAGGCGCATCAGGATCGGCATCACGTAAAAAGTCCGCTAAATTTTCATTCGTTAGATGTTGTGCATCAGTAATGCGGCCATTCGCAAAAGCTCCCGCATCACGAATATCTACTATCACATGTGTTTTATCATTGAGTACTTCTGCTAAGCCCTCAACTTGCATATGCATAAAGCTTTCTTCGTTTGACGCGCTGTTGTTAGACATTTGTAGTCTTACTCCCAATTTAAAATTACTTTACCTGATTGCCCTGATCGCATGACATCAAAGCCTTGTTGAAAATCATCAATATTATATTGATGGGTAATAATAGGCGATAAATCAAGACCTGATTGAATTAAACTAGCCATTTTATACCAAGTTTCAAACATTTCACGGCCATAAATGCCCTTAATAGTTAACCCTTTAAAGATGATATGACTCCAATCAATCGCCATTTCTTTGCCAGGAATACCCAACATAGCGATTTTACCACCATTATTCATATTGTCTAACATACTCGTGAATGCTGTTGGTACACCTGACATTTCTAGGCCTACATCAAAACCTTCAGTCATGCCTAATTCAGTCATCACATCAGTTAAATTTTCTTTCGACACATCAACCGCCCGTGTTACGCCCATTTTTCTTGCTAAGTCTAGGCGGTAATCATTGATATCAGTAATAACAACATGGCGAGCACCTACATGCTTTGCTACCGCAGCAGCCATTATACCAATAGGGCCAGCCCCCGTTATCAATACATCTTCACCCACTAAATCAAATGACAACGCAGTATGAACAGCATTACCAAACGGGTCAAAAATAGCGGCCAAATCATCAGAAATTTCTAAAGGTAGTTTGAACGCATTGTAAGCAGGAATCACTAAATATTCAGCAAAAGCACCTGCTCTGTTCACTCCTACACCCACAGTATTTCGACATAAGTGTGTTCTACCACCACGGCAATTACGACAATGGCCACAGGTAATGTGCCCTTCTCCTGAGACTCTGTCACCTAAAGAAAAACCTTTAACTTCTTGGCCAATACCAACAACCTCACCTGCATATTCATGACCAACAACCATGGGTACAGGTATAGTTTTTTGAGACCATTCATCCCAGTTATATATGTGAATATCTGTCCCACAAATGGCGGTTTTTTTAATTTTTATTAACAGATCATTATGACCTATTTCTGGCTTATCGGTTTCAGTTAACCAAATGCCCTGCTCTGGTTTTAGTTTTGATAATGACTTCATATTGACTTAATCTCTTGCTGCTATCAGGCGAATAAAGGGTGATGTTTTATAGGTTACTCAGAAACATCTGTTGGAATAACATTCATTGCTTTGCCAATTTTGCTAAAAGCAGCAATCGCCTGATCAAGCTGTGCTTTAGTATGTGCAGCTGAAATTTGTGTTCGAATTCTTGCTTGCCCTTTTGGTACAACAGGAAAAGAAAAGCCAATAACGTAGATACCTTCAGCCAACAATTTATCAGCCATATCACTGGCAACTTGAGCATCACCTAACATTACGGGAACAATGGCATGATCAGCACCTGCACAAGTAAAGCCTGCTGCTTCCATGTTACGGCGAAAATAAGCGGTATTATCTTTCAAGGTTTGACGTAAATCATCGCCCTCAGCTAACAGTTGCAAGACTCGTAATGAAGCATTCACAATTGAAGGAGCTAATGAATTAGAAAATAAATAGGGGCGTGAGCGTTGACGTAGCCATTCAATGACTTCTTTTTTAGCGGAAGTAAAGCCACCAGATGCGCCGCCCATCGCTTTACCTAATGTGCCCGTGATAATATCAACACGTCCCATTACATCACAAAATTCATGGCTGCCTCGGCCTTGTTTGCCAACAAAACCAACCGCGTGTGAATCATCAACCATTACCATAGCGTTATATTTATCAGCTAAATCACAAACGCCTTTGAGATTGGCAATAACACCATCCATTGAAAAAACACCGTCTGTAGCAATTAGTTTAAATCTTGCTCCTGCTTCATCTGCTGCAATAAGATTTTGCTCTAATGCAGCCATGTCATTATTAGCATAACGGTAACGCTTAGCTTTACATAAACGTACACCGTCAATAATAGAAGCATGATTTAACGCATCACTAATTATGGCGTCTTCATCCGTTAATAACGTTTCAAATAAACCTGCATTAGCATCAAAGCATGATGAATATAAGATAGTATCTTCCATGCCTAAAAATGAACTAATACCTTGCTCTAGCGCCTTGTGTATATCTTGCGTGCCGCAAATAAAACGTACCGAAGCCATCCCAAAACCATGCTCATCTAAGCCAGCTTTTGCTGCTGCAATCAATTCAGGGTGATTCGCTAACCCTAAATAATTATTTGCACAAAAGTTAATAACTTGCTCGCCACTACTCACCGCTATTTTGGCTTGCTGCGCAGTAGTGATAATCCGCTCAGCCTTATACAAGCCCTCAGATTTGACTTGGGTTATTTGTTCTTGGATATTTTGATAGAAAGTTACTGATTTATTTTCTGACATAAGCGCCTCTACATTGAGTAGATTGATGAAAAGTAATACAGACTATTGTACTCATTAAATCAAGTTCGCCTAGTTAACACCTCAAACCTAAATTTGTAAAAAACATTTTTTTGTAAAAATATTGTTACTATATAGTTAAATTTATTTACTAGTGTTGAAGTCAACCCAGTGAGCAATATCACCAATCAGGGATTTTTTACTCATAACTAACGAGTAATTATAGCGCTCCCCTTTAAATATTTGCATTTTAGATTTATTTGAACCATTCCAAGAAAATAGCTCATGTGCAGAATGATAGCTGTTAGCGTGCAGAGATGAGGTTATAAAATAACTGGGAATGTCGACTAAATTTTTATAACGCTCTTTATCTGCATAAGTCACTTGTGGGGTTATCATTACAATAGAATTCAACCGTATTTTTTCAGCTAGTTCAATACCATATGCAGAACTGCAACCACTTGTCACAATAGCAATACCTTTATTCGAATCAACTTTCGTTTGTAAAAATTTATAAGCCGCTATTAAATCTTCTTGCCAATAGCTCGTTAGCAATGCCATTTCACTTTGATATTCAACAATGCTTTTTGCACTTTTTTTAATATTTTCTCGTGAATATACTGAAGAAACACTATCTCCATAACCTCTTAAATCAAGGGCTAGGGTATGAAGTCCCTGTTGAGAAAGGCCATTTGCCATCAAACGATAACGACTTCGATCACTTTTACAGTCATGTAAAACAATAACACCACCTGATTTTTTATCCCCTAAATAGTAGTCTCCAGCAAGTAAAAAATTATCATCAACTCTTGCTTTAAACTTTACTTCTTGTGCCTTACTTACCAACGAGGATGCTTTGTCTTCACTGTATGCACTAAAAGGTAATAATAAACCTAACGCTATCATTAACGAGCTTAACAATGATGGAACATGTTTTATTGTACGTTGGCTAAGTATATTCATGAGTATTAATAGGTATTTAATCAAAGTTAGGTATAATCTATCATAAACTTACTATAGAAAAACTTATGATTGCGCTACTCATATACAGAATAGTATTACTATTACTTTTACCTCTTGTATTATTGGCTTTATTAATTCGTTCGATTAGTAATCCAGAATATCGGCAACGACTAAGTGAGCGCTTAGGTTTTATGCCAAAGCCTTATAAAAAAAATGGCATCATTGTTCACGCAGCAAGTGTAGGTGAAGTTATTGCATTAACCCCTCTCATTGAACAATTATTAAAAACTTATCCTGAATTACCAATCACATTAACCACTTTTACACCAACGGGATCAGCGCAAGTAAAAAAACAATTTTCATCTCGTGTGCAACATTGCTTTTTACCCCTAGATATACTCCCTTGTACTCAGTTATTTTTAGCTCGTTTACAGCCACAGTTAATGGTTTTTATGGAAACAGAACTGTGGCCAAATCTGATTAACCAATGTGCTAAAAAACAGATAAAACTGTTATTAATTAACGGACGTTTATCAGCAAATTCAATGAAAAGTTACAAAAAAATAGGTTCATTGATTACACCTGCACTCAATCAATTTGATAAAATTTTGTGTCAAAGCCCTGACAATCTTACCAACTTTCTCCGATTAGGAGCACATAACAAGCGCTGCACTGTATCAGGCAATCTTAAGTTTGATATTAGTATCAATTCCTCTCTGTTAGAAAAGCAAGCTCAGCTAACCACCTTATTGCCTAAAAATAGACAGCTTTGGTTAGTTGCAAGTACTCATCAAGGGGATGAAGAAATAGCCTTAACAGCATTCAAGCAGGTTAGAGCGCTTTTTCCCTCTTTGCTATTAGTTCTAGTACCAAGACATCCTGAACGTTTTGAGACGGTAGAAAAGCTTTGTATTGAACATGAATTCACATTGCTTAAGCGAAGTGAGAATGTACCGGTAGATTCTCAAGATATTTGGCTACTTGATACCTTAGGTGAATTAATGGCTGCTTATTCGTTAGCAGATATCGTTACAATGGGAGGCAGTTTCAGCCACATTGGCGGACATAATCCACTGGAACCAGCATTATTTAAGAAGCCTATCATTGTTGGTAATGACATGAGCAACTTCACTGAGATATTAAAACAGTTAAAAAAACTCAGAGGCATAGAGCAATTGCCTTTAAATCAAGTGAGTGCAGAACAATCTGTAGAGCTAGCTCGAATGATAATGAATTTACTGCATGACACTAAAAGAGCCAGATTACTGGGCGAGCAAGCACATCAAGTTGTCATGAATAACCAAGGCGCAAGTGATCGTACATTGTCACAGATACAGGAACTTATGCCATGAATAGCCCTGCTGAAATAAAAGTAATTCAACAAGATAATTGCTACTGCCTTGTTGATAATAGTGAATTAGAAACATTCACTCCAAAGATGCTCGATGCAAATTATTGGCAAGAAAGAAACGCTGTTACTGGCTCTGCGCAAGGCCGTGGTACTACTTGGTTTGTTGAACATGAATGTAAATTAACAGCTCAAAATAAGCAGTGGGTATTGCGTCATTATTATCGTGGCGGTTTGATAGGAAAAATTATCAATGACAGTTATTTATTTACGTCAAATAAAAAAACTAGAGCAGCCTGCGAATTTTCACTCTTAGATTATATGCAAAAATTAGCACTACCGGCGCCAAAGCCCATTGCCTGTAGAGTTATTCGCAACGGACTATTTTACAGTGCTGATTTATTAAGTACACGTATTGAAAATGCGCAAGATTTAGTAGCACTACTATCAACAAAGTCATTATCACCCACGTTATGGGAAAAAGTTGGTATAACCATTAAACGGTTTCATGATAATAGCATTTACCACCATGACTTAAACGCACATAATATTTTAGTCGACAAGGATGATGTTGTTTATTTAATTGACTTTGACCGTGGAGAAGTTAGAAATAATAACCAAGAAGTATGGCAGCAAGCCAATATGGCAAGATTACAGCGTTCTTTTTTAAAAGAAAAAACTAAATTACCTACATTTTATTGGCAAGATGATAATTGGCAACAACTGCTTGCAGGCTACCATAAAAAGTAAATGGTTATAGTCTACTGAAAATAGCAGTTAACGAGTGTTATGCAGTACCTATTGCATCTTGATAACGTTGTTGATACATATCTCTAGCTTTAAGTAACTCAGGCAAAGCAGCTGCGGTAGTGTATGGGCGTAAAATAACTAATATTTTCAAAACACCCTGATAAAATACTGAATCATTAATTTCATGAACAATATTCTGTGTTTGATAAAAGCTCAACCAAAAAGTATTAATAAGACGTAATAAGCTAACCATATCTGCTAACTCTTCATCTTCAAAATTAATAATACTTTCATGACGAAGTGACAAAAGTAATTCACTTACTCGCCCTGCAATTGCACGTTGTACTTCAACATATTTCTCACGAAGATTAGGGTTATTATCAAGTAATACAGGTAAGTTACTATAAAAGAAACGAAACTTCATCGTCATTTGAAATACTGCATCCATGTATAAAATAATGGTGTCTAGAGGCTTAATTTCACTACTGACTTGTGGAAAAGTTTCAAGAAGCAAGTTACCCGCATATTCTTCGTATATAGACAGGATAATGTCTTCTTTATTACGAAAATGATAATACAAATTACCCGGACTTATACTTAAATGTGCAGCGATATGATTGGTGGTAACATTTCGCTCTCCTTGCTCATTAAACAATGTAATACTCGCCTGAATTATCTTATCACGGGTCTTCATACTTCTATTCCGTTGATGATTATATCCAAGCAAACTCAGCGTAAGAATTTACTTGCATATAACTTGAAAATGAATCAATTATAAGTTTTCTTATCATACTACCAAAA
>CAJXUT010000176.1 GCA_913061365.1 uncultured Colwellia sp. | reverse complement strand
GAGATCTACACTATCCTCTTCGTCGGCAGCGTCAGATGTGTATAAGAGACAGGACGTAATATTTTTTTATGTAAAAAACTTAGGCACATATAATAATGCACCTAGTTAAGAAAGGTTTTATAAAATAATAGTTTACAGACTATTTATTACGGTAATGTACCATTAAAGCACCTGAAACTTTACCAACATTCACATCTTCAATAAATTCATAGTTAGCATCTTCAAAGAACTTTTTAAATTTGCCAGAAGTTGCATAAACCGCTACGCCTTCACTGTCTGCATGTTCTTTCAATACCGTATTCACTGCTGCCATTAAATAGTGGCCAAAGCCGTGATGCTGATGCAAGGGATGAATAGCAATAAAGGATAACATGTGAAATTTGTTCAAAGGCACTGCAGACATTACTTTTTGCTCTTTTTCTATCATCTGCTTAGTGCTGAAGTATCCCGCTGTAAGTAACATTTTAAGTCGCCAATGCCAAAATCTATCACTACCAACGCTTTCATCAGGACTATTTAAACAAGCGACGCCAACCATAGAGTCTCCTAAAAATAAGCCAACCATAGGTTGTTTTGCTTGCCAAAAGGCACTCAATTCTTCTCTGATAGAAGCTCTTACTCTTTGTTCATAACCTTCTTTGCCACTTTTAAAAATTTCTAAAAAAATAGGATCATCATGATAGGTCTGAAATAGTAAAGATGCCGCAAGCTTTAATTCTTCAGCACTAAGGTAAGTGGCTCTTATATCAAGATCACTCTCTACTGATACAGTATCTGTCATAGTTATTCTCCCTAAAATTTTACTTTATTGGCTACTGTAATGTATTACAGCCTAACTAAAGTCTAGTTAGCTTTAGACAGAGAATAACATAATCGTTTTTTTTAAAAAAGGTAAATAGAATCACCAACCCTCACCTAAAAATAGGTAAGGGTAGTTTTTTGAAATAGAATAGATAGCTACAAAGTTACTTTGTTTTCTCGGTGGCTTTCTTTGTAGCTGGTTTCTTTGTAGTTGCTTTCTTTTTAGCTGGTTTTTTCTTAGGCTTAGGGATTTCCTCAACCCAGTTGTTATCAATATATTTCGCTGTCCACCCTGTGGCTTTACCTTCAACCTCAGTCATCACATATTGCTCTTTGGTCTTTCGGCTATAACGAACAACAGATAAATTTCCTTTGTTGTCTTGCTCTGGCGCATCAGCTAAATAATAAAATTTTGATGAAATTCTATCTCTAAAGCGCTTCAATTCAGCAACTTTTGGCGCTCTAGTTTCTCTTGAGCGCGGAAAGGTATTTGCAGCTAAAAATATACCTGCAGCGCCGTCACGCAGTACAAAATGGGCATCTGACTTTTCACATTCTAATTCAGGTAGTTGCACTGGATCTTCTTTAGGCGGCGCAGCTTCACCACTTGCCAGTAGTTTACGCGTATTTTTACATTCACTGTTGGTACAATCAAAGTATTTGCCAAATCGGCCAGACTTTAACTCCATATCAGCTTCACAGCGATCACACTCTAACACAGGGCCATCATAGCCTTTAATTTTGAATGTCCCTTCTTCTACTTCAATACCATCACAAACAGGGTTATTACCACAAACGTGTAGCTTACGCGTTTCATCAATTAAATAGCTATCCATCGCTGTATTACACTTTTTACAACGATGCATTGCACGTAATGCTTCAGTTTCTTGATCTTCAGCCAATACACTTACCGCTTCTTCACCCGCAGTTAAGTTCATTGTTGTTGTACAGCGTTCTTTTGGCGGAAGAGCATAGCCTGAACAACCTAAAAACACCCCCGTTGAAGCGGTTCTAATGCCCATTTTACGGCTACAAGTTGGGCAATCAATATCGGTTAATACCGGTGAATTATTACGCATACCACCGTCATCAACATCTTGATTAGCTAGTGCTAATTTCGTACTAAAGTTTTTGTAGAATTCATCTAATACCGCTTTCCAATCTAAATTACCGCCAGCTATTGCATCAAGCTCTTGCTCCATATTCGCGGTAAAATCATAACTCATCAGTTTTTCAAAACTCATTGATAAGCTATCTGTAACTATTTCACCCATTTTTTCAGCATAAAAACGCTTTTTATCTAAACGTACATAGCCTCTGTCTTGGATAGTGGAAATAATTGACGCATAAGTTGATGGGCGGCCAATAGAGCGTTTTTCTAACTCTTTTACTAAAGAAGCTTCACCAAAGCGTGCCGGTGGCTTAGTAAAATGCTGGCTTGCATCTAAGTTATCTAATGCTAACACTTCGCCTACGGCTAAATCAGGTAGGTGTTTGTCATCACCTTTAGATAATTGTGGGTGAACTTTAGTCCAACCATCAAACTGCATAACACGGCCTTTAGCTTTTAAATCAAACTCTGCGGCGCTAATAGTTAAGGTACTTACGGTGTAACGTGCTGCTGTCATTTGACAAGCAACAAATTGGCGCCAAATTAAGTCATAAAGCTTTTTAGCGTCGGCATCGATGCCTTCCATAAAGGCAGATTCTACTTTTACATTAGATGGGCGAATAGCCTCATGCGCCTCTTGAGCACCCGCTTTAGAGCCATAAGTTTTTGGTTTTTCTGGTAAGTAATTTTCACCAAAATTATCGCCAATGTAAGTACGACACATTTCAACAGCATCTTTACTTAAGTTGGTCGAGTCCGTACGCATATAAGTAATGTGACCTGCTTCATATAAGCGTTGAGCTAAGCCCATGGTACGTTTAACACCGTAACCTAATTTAGTACTTGCTGCTTGCTGTAATGTTGAAGTAATAAAAGGCGCTGACGGATTACTTTTCGACGGTCTATCTTCACGTTTACTTACCGCATAATCTGCTGACTCTAATACCGCCAAAGCTTTATCGGCATCGATTTTATTCGTCGGTTTAAATGCTTTGCCACCTTGATGAGTTACATCAAGGGCTAATGCTTCACCATTACTTTTAGCTGAAGTAGCATGAGTATCTGCGCTTATTTCCCAAAACTCTTTAGGATCAAATGCTTTTATTTCACGTTCTTTTTCAACAACAAGTTTTACTGCAACTGATTGCACTCGCCCAGCAGATAAACCACGGGCAACTTTTTTCCACAATAATGGGCTAACCATGAAGCCAACTACACGGTCAAGAAAACGACGCGCTTGTTGCGCATTAACGCCAGGCATACTCAATTCACCTGGTGTAGAAAACGCTTGTTGAATTGAGCTTTCGGTTATTTCATTAAAAACTACGCGACGAAATTTTTCATCTTCGCCACCAATAATTTCTTTTAAATGCCAAGCAATAGCCTCTCCCTCGCGATCCAAATCGGTTGCGAGATAAACAATGTCAGCTTTGTCGGCAAGTTTTTGAAGTTCAGTAACAACTTTTTCTTTACCGGGAAGAATTTGATAATTAGCTGCCCAGTTTTTATCTGGGTCTATTCCCATTCGGTTAACAAGTGTTTGTTTTTCGCGCTTCGCTTTATATTTAGCCTTTGCTGCAGGTGTCATTTTTCGCACTTCGGCGGGTGACTTTGTAGGTACTTTCTTACCGGTACTGCTATGGGGTAAATCACGAACATGACCAACACTAGACTTTACAATGAAGTCTTTACCTAAATATTTGTTAATTGTTTTCGCTTTGGCTGGCGACTCGACAATAACTAGTGATCTTGCCATAAAAATTTATAATCCTGCTAATTCGACAGTTTATCTACTTGAGAAGATAAATTTATTTTTGTCTTTTTATTCATTCAATATTTGAGAGAAAAAGTGCGAGCATGCTCTTTGAACTCACTCAAATAACGTTAAAAACTGGTTTACTTAAAAAATGCAATTGCATACCTATTTATAGATATATCTATAAATATGCAAATTGACAAGCATTAATTTTATGAATCAATTTCAGATATATAACTACTTAATACTTTTGGCTATAATGCTTATCCATAGTGATGACTAATTCAAAGAAACACTATTTTCTGCGCAATCATAATCGACTTTATCCAAAAAAATAAGAGCTAAATTCTAAAAACATTAAAATTAGTGATGCAGATTTACGTTATATCAACCCTTAACAGAGAAACAAAATGCCACAATTAACGACACAGTTTAAAGAAAAGTTAACGCAATGCTTATGTCCACCCGGCAATGGCGTTTTTACGGTGAATACAGCCAAAGAGCGTAAAGAGCTATTGCACCAGACAATTTTCGGTCAGACTACAGATGTTGATAATTTATGGAAAAACTCTTTAAATAAGCTACCAGAGAGCTCTCGTGCTGTTATTTTGGGTATAGCATCCGATTGCGGTGGTGGAATTTTGCGAGGAGCTAATTGGGGCCCCTTATTTATTCGTACAACATTGTTAGAACAGCACCCTTCATTAAATGCATTTGATTTAGGGGATATTCGTGTCATTCCTCATTTGCTATCAGACAAATATTTAAATGATGCAACTTTAGCTAATTGTCGCAAAGCACTTTACCAAAATGATAAAAGTGATTATTGCGTTAGCCCTTTAAGCATTACCGAAGATGTCTTGCATGATTTTTATGCTCAGTTTCCAGAGAAAGGTATTTTTGGCATAGGCGGCGATCATAGTGTTAGCTATCCTCTTACTAAGGCTTATTTGCAAGCAAAGCAGAAACAAGGAAAGCGTACCGCTATCATTCATTTTGATGCCCACACCGACTTACTGGTAGAGCGTTTAGGAATTGATTTATGCTTCGGCTCTTGGTGTACACATATTTTAGATGATTTACCTGCACCTGAGCACTTAATTCAGGTGGGTATCCGCTCTACAGCAAAATCTAAACAACACTGGGAAAGTACATTTGGTGTGAAACAACATTGGGCTGAAGAAGTTAAAAAATTAGGAGTTGATAAAGTTACTGAGAACATTCTCTCTCAATTAGCAAACCAAAATATTGACGAAATCTATGTCAGTTTTGATATTGATGCCATTGATGAAAGCTTTGCTAGCTCTACGGGAACACCTGAACCTGACGGTTTATTGCCTGAAGAAGCAATGAAGATATTACAGGAAATTGCTGCTAATTACCCTATTACTGGCGGTGATATGATGGAAATTGCACCTTTTACTGATAGCTCAGGAAAAGGTGAGGAAAGCCGTATTAAAACGTTAAAAGTAGCAGGTGATATTTCTGCTTTTTTAATTAATGAAATAAGTAAATAATTTTAATTCTTTTAAAAAAAAGGCCGCTTCTTATAAAAGAAGCGGCCTTTTTGTTATTTATAATCTGTAGATATTATTGAATAACAATAGTTGCTGGTGAGAATGTTGTAGTAACTCCACCTTCTATCGTTTCAAGAGTAATACTCAATACACCTGAAGCAGGCTCTTTCGCACCTTTAACACCAATAGAGAATGTTCTGCCTCCATTATGATTGTCATTAGGCCAGATATACGTGCTTGGCGTTGTGCCGCCACCAACGGATGCAGCAAAAGTGATTTTAGTTCCCGCTGGCATTGGCTGATTATGTAAATCTGAAATAGTTACCGTAACAAAGCCAGTATTTTCTCCCGCAATATAAACCACTGAATCATTAGGGTTAAAATTAGGGTTTGGTACAGCTGGCGTAGTATCATCATTATCATCATCAATGGTTGCACTTACCGCATCATTTGTAGCATTTAGCACCATTAATGGATTACTACCCGACATAACTAATACTAACTCGCCTCGAACATTCAGTGATTTGTTATCTGAACAACCATCGTGAGATGGTATAGCACAAAGTACACCATTGTATTTTCCATCATTCAAATCAAAAATACCGTTACTATTAAAATCACCTGGTTCGAATTCTTCTAGCTCTCCCCCTATTTCGCCACCGGCTTCTGCTGGGTTATATAAACCATCTTCGTTATGATCAACAAAAGCTTCTTTTAAGTCATAGGGTTGTCCACTTACGTCATTCCCTGTGTAGATGATATCATCGCCATCAACATTTATGCTGCCATCACCATTACAAGGTTTTCCTGTGCCTCCTGTAAAAGCAACTAGCTCACATTCATCAAAGCGACCGTTACCGTTTAAATCAGGGAAGGATTCTTCTCCTATTGCAGTGGCTAAAATAGTTGCTCGACCACCAAACTTCTGTCCTAATGTATTAAACTGCTCAGGAGGGTGAATAACATCAGGTTGATTATTAAAAAAGTTATATTCATCTCCTGTATTATGCGCTAAAACATGCCCTTCAGGTCTTGGAAGTTGGCTTGTCCAAATTACTGTACAACCTCCACCACTTGTTATACATGACGGTTCAATTGAACCACCTTCTGTAGTAAAAGTTACTGCAGTGCCGTCTGGTACAGGGTTATTATAAGCATCAGCTAAACGTGCTGTTACTTCGACAGTTGTTCCATCTCTATCCCACCCTTCAGGGTTTAAAATAGTAGCTGATAAACTAAAGCTATCTTGATCAGGAATACCTGTAGAAACCACTAATACACTTGATTGAGATGATATTGCAGGGTCACTTCCATCGATAGTCGCTTGAACTCTTACACTAGTAGCAACCGTACCTGAATTGATAACTGTTTGAACAATACCTTCATTATTAGTTGTTGCGCTATTTGGTATTAATTGGATACCGCCAACAGTAGTATTTAATGAGAAGTTCACCACTTGATTGTTGACTGGGTTGGCATTGGTATCTAGCACTTTAAATTTAATTACTGAGCTTTCTGATCCACCTAGTGCGCCAGTACCTAAAATTGAAATATTTTCCGGCACCGATGAGATGAATTCAATACTACCTACTTCTGCAGGTAATACATTTACAGATGTGGTTGCTGATAAATTAATACCGCCTGCATTGGCTGTAACATTAATAGGATCATCACCCACGCAACCTTTGGCAAGATATGTACTTGTAGCAATACCGTTTGATGTCGTAATTGGAGAGCTAACTATTGCAGTAGGTGTACTTAAGCTAGAACAACTTGAAGAAAAGTTAACGTCAACAGGCTCAGTAAATAAAGCACCTTGATCATCAATAATATTGACCGTTACTACCGTTGTACCGCCTGCTGATATTTGCGCTAAACTAATTTCAGCATCACCTTCAACAAAAGGTTCTCCACTACCCATAGTTACCGTAGATGAGCCCACAACCAATAATACTCGGCCGGTCTCACCACTCTCAATTGAAGCCGTAACAGAGCCGGCACCTAAACTACCACCTGCTAAAATATCAACGCTCGCTTCATTACTATCATTAGTGATAGCAGTAGCAATTGGTATTTCACCTACAGTGGTAACAAAAGTAACAATTAATGGCGTACTTATACCATTGATAGTTGCTACAACTTTACCGGGTTTAGAGGAAGTAATCGTATCAGTTTCATTACCGTCATTATCAAGCAATAACACGGATATATTAATATCTCCTGCAACACTGATATCATCACCTTGAGTACTAAAATCGATAGTACTTTCTTCACCTGTTGAAACAGATGCGGTGATAGTACCTGCACCCCGCACACTACCAGCGGTAAGCGTTATTACAGCAACCCCAGCATCATTAGTTAATGCTGTACCAGAGCTAGGTGAAAATGCTCCTATATCAGAAGTGAATGTAACTGTTTTATTAGGAACAACACTACTTCCTTTAGTAACAACAGCTGTTATGGTTACAGGTGCTTGCCCTGTGACATTTTGATTAGAAAGCGCGAGTGAAATAGCAATAGGATCTTCTACTGTACCTCCTCCACCATCTGCTGAAAGGCCACCACCACTGCCACCACATGCTACTAATGTGGTTAAGGTCATTAATAACAGCGTGAAACTAAAGCGTCGAAGTAACTCCATGAGGATATTCCTATTATCTTTTGATTAACTTTTATTATGCTTGATTATTCATATTAACTGATAAATAGCAAAAAAGTACAACTTAATACCTGTCTCTTATACACATCTCCGAGCCCACGAGA
>CAJXUT010000175.1 GCA_913061365.1 uncultured Colwellia sp. | reverse complement strand
CGGTTCAAGTCCGGCTCCGGGTACCATCTTCTTTTCAAAGAGATAATAGTTAAGCTATCATAAAATAAAAATTATCTTATATCTTATTATCAATAAGTTACATGAGAATAATGCTTTTATCATTCTAAAATAATTCTTTTTTAAATCATCAGTTTTCTGTAAAAACTAATTTAACAGCAATAAATTAAATCCCTTGTGTTACGTATTTTATACGCCCCGAAACAGTCATTATTTTGCCTGAATTTACGCTTATTCTCTTTTTTAAATCCCATAACTAACAAAAAATCTCCGGTCCTCGTACGGTTCATCTCCTTCTGTAGTTGGGTTTCCGGTCTATACATGGGAATTGTCAGCTGATTTTTATTCGCTGAATGTACTTTTAAGCTAACATCAGTAATAAGTTAATCCCAATTATTTATTGTTCATATCCGGCACGTAGAAAGTTATATGTAAAACAACACTCTCCTAATCCACTCAATCACATTTAATTTGACCAATCAATTGCACCAAGTTATGCCTCATGTCATCACAGTTTTAGGTAGGGTGAATACTCGATGCAATAACTCCAGTGCTATATTTCATCTGTGATATTGACTACGATGACTCTGCGGCAATCCTAAAGAAATTAAATAGTTTATTACTAACTGGGTATTAACAATTTCTATTTGTAATTGTGTTAGCTAATCTTGAGACAGAGAAGTGATTTGTACTAATGAAAAAAGTTAAGGTAATAAATAAGCTACTACTTATAATCTCAATTCTGCTCGTTACCAATAACGTTTGGTCGTCGGAAATTAATTGTGAAGGTAATCATGATGACTTTTACAATCTAAGGCCAAAAAACAAAGTAAGCTTGGTTACTCTATATTAGAAGTTGTCTGTAACCTTTGAGTTAGAAATATAATCATGAATATTATGGTTTTATTTAATATTCATGATGAACAACCTCATTAAACTTAACACCGATCTCAAGTTTAGCTCAAAACCCCAAACTTTGAGTGTTATGGTGTCCATCACATCATTACACACTAACGCGAGAAGAATAAATATTCAAATATACCTCTTAAGTAGCAGATGTATTTAAAAAGGTTCTTCATTAACACATCGTTCACGGGTCAACTTTTGCCAATGCTGAATAGCTGAATTCATTCGTTTTGCTAAATTTCTCCCTCTCCGATATTGATAAGGAAAAGTAGTATGCGAAGTAAAGGAAGTAGAATGTTTGCCATTATCAAACTCTCTTTCCACTTCAATTCTTCTATCATAACGAAAAGTTAGTTGCTCATAAGGATCAGCTGAAGTAGTAATCCTACTTATGTAATGTATTGGTATTCTAATTTTATTTCTGGATGCTCTAACAGTTTTTTTGCCCCTAGAATGTTTAGCTATAAAAGTATAATCAATATAACAAGCTGAAAATTCAATCTCTTCTACCTCAACAGTATTGTAGCTATAATTAGTACCATTGCCAGGCGTATTATCTATATCACCAGGTTCATAATACTTATCGAATGTTTTTGTAAACCAATCAAGTGTTGATTCTAATGAAGTCTCTGCTGACATAACTGTTTGTGGCATTAAGACGGATATTATTAATAGAACATAGCTGAATTGTCTCATTGTGTTTCCTCGCTTGAAAGTAATTATCGATAAACTGTGAACTAGTTTGTGTCTCTGCTTTAACCTGTTGAGCGCAGGTATATTAATAGATCTTTAGCTATGCGCTCTTATGGGCTCTTTATATAGACGTATCCAAAACCTCTTGTCAAATTTGTTTTTGAAGATCTTAAAAAGCAATGCTACACCTAAATACTCTCCCATTGCCATGACTTTGTATTATTCCATGTGTTCTTTATACTCTTGAACAGTTTCACTCTATAATACATATTCTTAGGCATATGCGAAGTCACAGCACTTCTCATTTGTTCACGGTTGGTTGTGGTCTTTTAGCCGCGAATCATGTTTTAAGCTACCGAAGAGTCTTTCAATAACTACATTGATACAACAAGCACCAACATTCCCCATACTAGCTCGGACACTATAATTGGCTAGCAACCTACGATAAATTTTACTGTTATATTGCAAACCTCTATCTGAGTTAAGCATCAAGCCTGTAGGCGGCTGCCGTATATTATATGCTTTAATCATAGCTCTGCTTACTAAATCTATCCTCATGCGATTATCGATATAACAACCAACTAAAGTCTTAGTATTTCATAGTTATAGTGGCTCACGATATACGAGTCATTGCCTTCAACAAACGTTAAAGAATAACAAAATTATTGCCTAGATGAGTGGCTGCTAAATATTTATTATTTAACATTAAAAGATATGAAAAAAGATGTTGATGCTTATGTCAGGTATTATAATCAGGTCAGTCTGTATACATCAACTGATGAATACCCTCCAATTAACTTTGAAAGTCTACAATAAATGTGTCGTATGCAGCTTGATCAGAACATAAGTACGAGTATGATTAAAAACATACTTGATTCCAGAAAGCTAAGGTTTACAAAATTAAAATGAAACGAATATTTATATTACTGGCAATATTAATTAGCTTCCCAATTTTAGCTGAAAAGGACTGCTACCACGTGGCATTGGCGCAATGTGAAACATCAAAAACAGGGGGGGCTGGTTATGTGGGATTTGTGGGTTTGTTGCATGTCGAAGGTGAGAAAGGTGTTAATGATAATTTTGAGTGTGCTTTTGAAATAGGGATAAAAAACGACTTTAGGAGCTACCTTAATACAACCAATAAGGTTCATAAATGGTGCAAAATAAAGTTGGTAAATATGGGGCAAGTTTTTTCCAACGAAAATTATAATGAAGCTAAAAGGCGCTACCGTAAATATTTAGCTGAATGCATGCAAAGTGAAGTAAATAAAAAGTGCTTTAGTTTTGAAGATATGGCACTTTAGTTTTTTTGTATTTTACCGTCATCAAGCTTGTGTTGCCTAGGTACCTATCAAAGTACTGAAGTAGTCTTTAATTATGCTTAAAAATGCTAGCTTACCAGCAGGGGGTAAAAATCATATGAAAAAAAACACTTTTGTGCCGTTTATATTGTTATTTGTCATTAATGGTTCTTGGGGTATAAATTTAGTAAAGGCTGAAACTATATCAGTAAAAGTTAAAATAATTGCTTTACCACTTTCATCAAGTACGGCATTGGAGCTGAAGCCCTAAATTTTTATATAGTCTACGAATTCCTAAATATAGCCTAATATTTAGTGCATCCACCCATGGGGGGGAGGTAACCTTACTATGGCTGAATCATTTGCATATGGTGTATATGTTCAAGTTATTCACGTGTTGTTTTTTTAATTGATTTCAATTTAAAGGCGAACTCGGCTATATTAGTAAAATACTTGTATCTTTACCTGATGTGGAAAACGTATATCTAAGACGCTTAATACGCTACTAAATCGATTTAGACTCCAGTGTTACACCTAAAGCTAAGTAGGCTCCATTCTAAAGTACCTTTGCTCCATAAGGTACTTATCAAGCAACAGAGGTTACTATGGTAAGGTTACTGCAAAAATTTAAATCATTGTTTACCTCCGCTAAGGTTGAACCGCTAGAAAATTCAGCAATGGACGATGAGTATTTTGAGGATATTTCTGAGGAAGAATACTTAGCTATACTGTTTCCCGATAACGATCCAAAGCAGGCTAGTGCTGGAGAAGTTAATATCGATGATTCAGATACAGAGTCACAAATTAAACAGAGCTTTGCTAAACAATACCCTTTACCTGAAACGTCCATCACCGCTGAGTTAGTTTCAGCGTTGAAGCGCATGCACTATGAAGCACATTCACTTAAAAACGAAGATGACTCTTCAGGTATGGGTAATGCGATGTATTTCGTGGCAGAAAAGCGAATGTCTGTTCGTCCATATAATGGCGACGATAAAACTTACTTACTCGGGTTACTCAGTGACCTCAGTGAAGGAAAGCGCGAATTTTCACAGGTTTGCTACGACAATGACTATGCAAATGATGTTTTTAGACGGTTACGGTTAGTGCTAATGCAAGCTTGCAGTGAAAATAAAATTGAAAATGATTGTATGTAAACCAAATTCAAACCGAGACTATGTTTAATCGATAATAAAAATATTATTTACCTTAAGAGGGAACAATGGCAATAGTTAAAAAATTTTATTTAAATAGCCTTACCAAGCCTCACTATCAAACACTTTAAGGCACCATAGGCTTGATTAATTCTCGCTGCTTTTCTCATCAGCTTGTTCTTTAGTTTTTTCGTCTTGCCTCTCTTTTATTGATTTTTTAAGTATTTCTAACTCGTTCTTATCTATCGGTTGAAAACTTTTAGATACTCTTATATAGCAACTCTGATAAGTTTTTCGAGACTTGCTCTGACAAATATCATTGATGCCGATACTTTTTAGCTTCTTATCCTTTAAACAGTATTCTAAAATTTTAGCCTTAAGCATATGGCATTTTTTGTAGTCGCTTGATGTGGCCGAAGCATAAGTGACCATGGGAGTTGAAAAGTATATCAATAAGAAGTTAATGTTAATAAGTCGCAGTAGAAGTTTCATGTTTAGATTGCCTTTAGTATTCACTTTAATAGAGTAAACTAGTTTCACCAATAATACTGTTTTCAGAATTGACAAATATATTCAATTAACAAGAAAAATGATTATTTTGTGTTTTCCTCTTAAAAAAGCTTTAATAAACTGTGATTGAGATATCAAAAGACTAAATATTTAAATAAAGCCTATACTTAAAGTAAAGAAACCTTGCTAGAAACCAATCACATTTATCGAGCCGATGATATATATGATGTGCTCAACCCGCTAATATATCGTTAGCATCGTATTGTAAATAACTGAATAATAAAGGTGATAACCTTGAAAACAATTAACTCAATCTTTAATTAAACCTTCACTTCAACATTAAGTACCAATATAACAGGAGTAACAGCCAAAATTCATCATGCAAGCGTTATAAATGCCTTTTGCTTGTACTTGTTAAGTTTTAATATTTATCCCGTTCGCAGATGAAGCGCAGACTTATTCCGTGAGCATGATTGACCGAAGTAACCTTGGTTCCCCTTAAATTAAAAGAACAATTTAATAAGGCGGAAGTTTTTAGGCTGATATAGTGTATGTATGTATGTATGTATGTATGTATGTATGTATGTATGTATGTATGTATGTCCACTAAACCCAATATAGATAATGAATTTCTGATGTTATATCGTGATTTCTATAGGTGATTATAAAGGGTACCGATGAGATTTTTTTTAACTTCAAAGTTAACATTAGCGTTACTGATTTTAGTGACATTATTTTTACATGAAGAGGCAAAAGCACAAGTACTTAAAATACTTAGTTATAATGTTTATTTTGACGATGTAACGGGCAAAACACGATACCCAGAAATAATAAAGTTCATTAAGCAGGGTGGATATAATCTCATAGCATTACAAGAATGCACACCTATGTTTTTGTCATTGTTAACTCGCGATAGCAAACTGCGCTACTTTACCCGTCAGGAGGGCAGTTTACGGCACGGTTACACCAATATACTGTTGACATCACTTGATACGGAGCAGTCTGGAAATATCAAACTATTATCAAATATGGGACGTTCTGCACCTTTTATAACATTAACAAATTCAAAGGCAACAATTGTTAATGTACATTTAGAAAGTGGATTATTTGACAGTAATATACGCGAGCAACAACTTACGTCTATTCTTGATGCGACTAAAGACAAAAGTAAACTGTTGATAGTAGGTGACATGAATTTTGCTGATGGAGAAGATGAAGAGCAGTTATTAACAGCATTTAACGACCTAGGCGTTAAAGTTAAACACTTAACCTACGACACTGAAATTAATACGTTGGCACAACAAACCAAATTCCTTTTTGAAGGCAGTAAACGCTTAGACAGAATATTTCTACAATGTAAAGTTTGTGAAGTAGAGCAGTTTAACGTTCAGCAACTAAGTCACTCAGACCACTGGCCAGTGAGTGCAGTGATTAAAATTAGATAGAAGGCGACTATATAATCAAATTGTCTTGATAGAGAATATTAATCCTCTCAAAATACTGAAATATCAGTATGATTTTAGTTTTTTTTGATTTGTTTGATTCGTATTTTTGCTTTTGTCTTTATTCGTTCATTGTGCCCAAAAAATAGTTATTAGAAGTAATAAGTGAGTGTCAGTCACTTTATGTTGAATCCTTAAAGTTGACAAGCGATGTTAATCGTTAACCTAATGTGCTCTCTTTAGGAAACATCTTAGTTGGCGATTCTGTTTCAAATATGCAGCTACAGGGTTTGAACGTCACAAGCGATCGGTCAAAAGTTTGTCCGACTTCACATGATAGCGAATCTTGAATTGAATTGAAGTAGGGTGCTTGAAAATCACTTTCCCAACCAACTTGCATTTTTTGCTCAGCCATATTGAATTGTAATAATGTATATCTTGTTGAATCGAATGATGCAGCATCACCCGAAAGAACAAAGATAACATTCGCTTGTTTGTTAATGGGGTTATAGCATGTGCCTTCGTATTCTATGGTTGCTTCTTCATAAATAACCTCGTTTTCTACTTGAATACCTTTACCAACTAAGCTTGTTTCTAATGTCATGTACTCAAGCCCTGAATTGACTATGTGTAAGTGTTGTTTTTGGTTTGAGCCTGCAATAAAATTGGCGTCAATTATTATTTTTAAGTCTTTAAAGGCGTATCCTGCTTTGCTTCTGTCGATAATGTTAACGGTGTACGTTAACTTTTCTTGCGCCCAACTAGAGGAAGTCGGCATAGTTAGAAAGAACAATAAAAATAAGGAAAATAAATTTTTTATCACTTTTGTGAAAATGCAGCTTATCGTATGTACGATTATTGTTTTTTTCACAATATTTCCTGTATGTTTTTTTAGGCTACTTACCACTAAGGTAACGGATTGGTGTTGTATTGAAAAGGGGACGGTGTTTTTTAGACTCATTTATCGTTCAAACTATTAGATAAGTAAAGGCAAATATCTCGTAGTAAGTTTTTGTCAACTTGAAGTGCTTTATACCTATTTTGTACGTTGATTTAGGCTGTTTTAGCTAATTAATAGGTGTTTACAATAGTCAGGACATTATTAAATCAAAAGAAATCAATAAGTAAATTGTTTAGGATGCAGTGTACACAAAGAATTTAAAATCCCTCGCCGAAAAGCGTGCCGGTTCAAGTCCGGCTCTGGGTACCATTTAATAATCTTAGTTACTATGTCTAAAATAAATTATCATAAAAATATTTAATTTAAATCTCTAGTTAATATGTTTATAGAAAATCATACTAATATTTTTATATCATAAGCTAATTATTACTTTAACTAGTGTATTAATACATTAGTGCTTGAAATTAACCTTCCATTCTCTTTTATAAGCAACGCTCATTTGCTGAATTACCCATTGATATTAAATAATTGAATTTTAGTATTATTATGATTTAACCGTCTATAATTAAAATTACATGTTATCTAAAATAAATGTCAGATAATTACTTTTCTTATAAAATATTTTAATAGATAATGAAAATGTAAGTGAATGTTAAAATCACAGTCACCACCTTAATACAGGGAATGTTGTTGTTGGTCGAATTAGAGGTTGTATCGATGAATTTAAAGAGTCTAAAAGTAAAGTTTATAATAATTTTTGTTGTATTAGGTTTAGTTCCCGCCGTCATAGTCGGACTCATTTCAACGATAAATAATTCCACAGATGTTACAGAAAAGGTGTTTAATCAGTTAACCGCCATCAATCATATTAAAAAACAATCAATTGAGAACTACTTTACAGAACGCCAAGGTGATATGGGAGTTCTTATTGATATTGCTGACAGTATGCAACAGCAAGCTTTTATAAAACTCTCTGCAATAAATCTGTCTCTTATACACATCTCTGAGCTCACGAGACGTAGAG
>CAJXUT010000174.1 GCA_913061365.1 uncultured Colwellia sp. | reverse complement strand
GATCTACACTATCCTCTTCGTCGGCAGCGTCAGATGTGTATAAGAGACAGATAGTAAACAACCTATAAATTCTCACGAAAACTATCATGCACATATTTATTTTGACGATAATTCTAAGCTATTAGCCAAAAAACTATGTGTCACTTCAGCAGACACTTTCTTTCTTGATGTTGGCCGTTTCCATGAGAAGTTAGTTGGTCCACATCCCTGCTGGAGTTGTCAGGTGTCTTTTACTGCAAAAGATTTTGATAGCTATGTAACTTGGTTAGATGCAAATAGAGGAAACTTAACTATTTTTATTCATCCCGTTACTGATAACGCGCTGCAAGATCATACAGAGTTTGCTTATTGGTTGGGTCAAGAGGTTAAATTAACATTAGATATATTTAAGCGTTAAAATATCATGTAGCAATACTACACTAAGTTATGATTACTAGATTAAATACGGTATTAACAAAACTAAAAAAGGGTGATATTTTTCAATATCACCCTACTTCACAAACTGCGTTAACTTAATATTGCTACAAGTACCTAATAACCAGCCTTTAACTCGCTATCATCATCACTACAAAATTGATTCGCTAAGTTTCGTACTGAGGTTGCTAGTAGACTTGCATCAACACCAACACCCACAAAGCTTGCGCCTTTTGCGGCATAACCTTCAGCTAAAGCTTTATCAACAGCTAATACACCTGCTGCTTTACCTGCTTTAACAATAGTTTCAATGCCTTTTTCTACTGCGGCAACCACTTCAGGATGTCCAGGGTTACCTACATAGCCCATAGAAGCAGACAGATCCGATGGTCCAATAAAGACACCGTGAACCCCTTCAATTGCAACAATCTCTTCTAAGTTATCAATGGCTTGCTTAGTTTCAGCTTGTACAATTAAACAAATTTCATCATTGGCTTTTTGTAAGTAGCCTTCAACACCATTCCAATGAGCAGCGCGTGCCATTGACGTACCTAAACCACGAATACCTTGTGGTGGATACAGTGAATCTTGCACTAATTGACGTGCCTGTTCTGCCGTATTTACCATAGGAATAAGTAAAGTTTGTGCACCAATATCAAGTAACTGTTTGATAATTGCAGTAGTCCCTTCTGGTGGCCTAACAAGTGCAGGAACATCATAAGGAGCAATAGCCTGTAAATGACTTTGAATACCGCGTAAGTCATAGGGCGCATGTTCAGCATCAATTAATAGCCAATCAAAGCCTGCACCCGCACCAATTTCAGCACAAATAGTGTCAGGTAAACCCATCCATAAACCAAATTGGGTTTTATCAGACGCTATCGCCTTTTTAAATTTATTTTGCGGTAATTTCATGATTATATTTTCCTAAACAAAATGACAAGAAATTGTGCCTAACGTGCCGTAATCTGCATTAACGGTATCGCCCGCTTTTACTGCAACAGGTGCAGTAAAAGAGCCTGATAAAATAATTTGACCTGGCTCTAAAGCTACACCATGAGGCGCAAAACGCTTAGCAACCCAGCAAATGCCGTTAGCAGGATGATTAAGCACTGCAGCTGCTAAACCAGTTTCTTCAACAATACCATTAATATTTAAAATGCCGCCACACCAACGTAAATCCATTTCTAATGGTCTAATTGGTCGACCGCCGATGATAATAGCAGCATTACCGGCATTATCAGCAACCGTATCAAACACCTTACGAGTGTAGCCGGTTTCAGGATCTTTACGGTGTGTTCTTGCATCAATAATTTCTAATGTAGGTACCACATAATCTGTCGCATTTAATACATCAAAAATAGTAATATTTTCACCTTCAAGTCGATCTTTTAAAACGAACGCTAGTTCTACTTCAATACGTGGATCACAAAATTTTGATACATCAATTTGAGCACCATCGTTATAAACCATGCTGTCAAGAAGCACACCAAAGTCTGGCTCTTCAATATTTAATGCTTTTTGCATTGCACGAGAGGTATAGCCAATTTTATAGCCAACAACTTTTTGACCTTGTGCTATTTTTTTATCAACCCAACTTTTTTGGATGGCATAACCATCTTCTAACGTCATTTCTGGGTGTTTGATAGATAATGGTAAGCCAGGCTTACTATTCTCTTCTGCTTCTAAGTGGTCTATTGCTGCTTGTTCAATAATTTTTTCACTGAGCATACTAAAATCCTTTAAAATACATTAACGATTACTTCGCGAGACTATTTTGCAAGATAGTCTCGAAGGTTATTTTGATTAAACTTATGAGCAGGTAACTCTGATAGTTCAAATGAAATAGCCAAGCCTTGACTATCATAAATGTCAGACAAATGATCTGTTAACGTAGCAAACAAAACTTTTGCGGCATCCGCTTTTTGCTCTTCAGTACGACCTGCGCCAATACGCACATGCAAATGAACAAAACCAAAAGTAGCGGTGCCATCTGCTACTCTAAAATGTTCACAATTATGTGCGCGACAACGAATACCGGCTAAAGGGAAAATACCTGTTCCTACAGCGGTATCTATTAAGCGCTCAAACAAAGCATCTAAATTAAGAGCTTCATCAGTTAAATTACCCGAGTGCTCTAAAATAAAATGTGGCATAAAAATCTCTATTATTTATCAAATATTACTTAACGACTATTGCTTAACAAGTATTACTCAACAGGGAAAATCGCATTAATTTGGCCTGTACCTGAGCTACCAAAATAAGGCGTTACAACTTCAACCTTACCTTTGTATTCATCCCAGCCTAATGAACCAAGTAGCATAGCCGTATCATGCATAAAACCTTCGCCATGACACTTCAGTGCGTATTCAGGAAGCATTTCAACAAACTCTTTCCATTCGCCCTGTTCCCACATTTTCACAACACGTTGATCTATGTTTTCTAAAAATGGTGACCATACTTTATGTAAAAATTGATCTGAAACGCCATTTTGGGCAAAGCGATGTGACAATGAGCCTGAAGCAAAAATAGCCACAGTACCATCATAATTTTCTTCAATTGCTTTACGTAAAGCAGCGCCCAACTTAGCGCTATCATCTAAATCATGAACCTGACACATAGCTGAGATAGAAACCACTTTAAAGTGTTTATCTTCATTCATATAACGCATTGGCACTAAGGTACCGTATTCAATACCTAGGGTAGTATCTGAGTGCGCTCTTACTGGCAAACCTGCATCATTACAAGCTTTAGCAATCAAGTCACCTAACTCAACATTGCCTTCATAGCTATAAGGCATATTTTTAATAAAGTGAGGTAATTCATTACTGGTATAAACGCCTTCAAAGTGTGGGGCGTTATTAATATGATAACCAGAATTGACTAACCAATGCGTATCAAATACAACGATTGTGTCTACACCTAGCTCACGACAACGTCGTGAAATTTCTTTATGTCCTTGAACCGCAGCTTCACGACAACCTTTATGTTCGCCATCAAGCTCTGATAAGTACATCGATGGCACGTGTGTTATTTTGGCGGCTAATGCAAGTTTACCCATAATTCAATTCTCCTAGTAATTATAATTGTATCTTGTAAATTAAGACGCACCTAAAACTGGAACTTTATGAGTACCATGTGCAATACAAACATTTTTAGTTTCCATGTAGAAATCGAAACTCCAATCACCACCATCACGGCCAATACCTGACGATTTTACGCCACCAAACGGTGAAGGTAAGTTACGGTTATTTTCTGAGTTCACCCAAAGCATACCTGACTCAACATGCTTAGCCATACGCATTGCACGACCTGTGTTTTCAGTCCAAATATAACCCGATAAGCCATAATCAGTGTCATTCGCAATAGCAATTGCTTCTTCTTCGGTATCAAAACCAATAGTGGTTAATACTGGGCCAAAAATTTCTTCTTGGGCAATACGCATTGTTGAATTAGCATCGGTAAATAATGTTGGAGAAACATAACAGCCAGTACCAAGATCTTCACGATGAATGCCGCCAACTTTTGTAGTAGCACCGTCTTGTTGAGCAATTGTCATATAACGCATTACTTTTTCAAAGTGTTCTTGATGCGCTAATGGGCCAACTTCTGTACTAGGGTCTAATGGATGACCTACTTTTAAGTTAGCTACACGTTTTTCTAATGCTGCTAAGAACTTATCTTTAAGACCATTTTGTATTAATAAGCGGCTTGATGAAGTACAACGTTGTCCGTTAAGGCTATAAATCATAAAGACAACAGCATCTAATGCGCGATCAAAGTCTGCATCATCAAATACAATAACTGGGTTTTTACCGCCTAATTCAAAATGTACACGCTTCAACGTTTGTGCACCTTGCGCCATAATACGACGACCTGTCGCCGAATCGCCAACTAACGCAACCGCTTTAATTGCAGGATGCTCAGTTAAACGTTTACCAACTGTAGCGCCGTAACCGTTCACTGTATTCCAAACACCATCAGGAATGCCGGCATCTTTTGCTATCTCAGCCATCAACATTGCGCTTAATGGTGTTTTTTCAGCAGGTTTGTGAACAATAGTACAACCCGCCGCTAAAGCAGGTGCTATTTTCCATGTTGCTAACATAAATGGCGTGTTCCAAGGCGTTATAATGCCAACAGGGCCAATAGGGTAACGTACAGTAAAGTTGGTATGTTCATCTTGATGAAGTGATAAACCGTTTGCCGCTTCAGGCGCTTTATCAGCAAAAAATCTAAAGTTTGCTGCACCACGTATTGCTGCTTGTTTCATAAAACGGATAGGTTGACCACAATCCATAGATTCTACTAAAGCAATTTCGTCGGCACGTTCTACAATTTTGTCAGCAAAATGATGTAAAATTTTCTTACGTTTTGCACCTGACATATCACGCCATGCTGCAAATGCTTTCTCAGCTGCTTCACAAGCTTTATCCATATCTGTTTCTGTTCCTTCAGAAACTTCACCGATAGACGTATTATCTACAGGCGTTAAATTGGTAAAGGTTTTTTCATTCGTATAAAACTCACCACCAATGAATTGCCCTAAAGGTGCATTTTTAAATCGCGTTAAATATTGCTCTGCTCTACTAAGGTTTTGTTCAAATTCAGACATTGGCCGCTCCAAGTTTTATTGTGGTTAATCATTTTTATGTTTAATAATGAGACATTACAAACAGTGTTAATTAAAAAGAATCGCTTACTTGGTTAACATGTTAACTATTGATTGCAATGTATGTCAAGTAACATATTAAAAATACCAAGATTCATTAAAAAATGAACAAAATTGGCTACTCTTCATTGTGAAAACTTAGTTAACATGTTATATATATATTCTCAAAATAAACTTTTAGCTATTTAGGATATATCAGATGCGATTTTTAACGTTTAAGCATGCAGAAAAAGAATCATGGGGTGCTATCACCGAAGAAGGTGTTATCGATTTAGGTAACTTAGTTGGCGGTAGCTTATTAGAAGTTTTACAAAATGATAAACTTGAAGCGATGAAAAAGCTCGCTGGTGGTTTAGACGTTGATTATAAAGCTGAAGAAGTTGAATTTTTACCACCAATCAGCAATCCTGGAAAAATTGCTTGTGTTGGCGTTAACTATGCAAACCGAAATGCAGAATATAAAGATGGCTCTGAAGCGCCAAAATATCCAAGCTTATTTATTCGTACTCCTGATTCATTCACAGGTCATGATCTTCCTCTTATCCGCCCACCTGAGTCTCATAAATTAGATTATGAAGGGGAAATTGTTATTATTATCGGTAAAGAAGGTCGTCGTATCGCTGAAGAAGATGCTTATGATCATATTGCCGGTTTAACTATTATGAATGAAGGCACCTTACGTGACTGGGTTCGTCATGCGAAATTTAACGTAACGCAAGGTAAAAACTTTATCCACTCAGGATCAATTGGTCCTTGGATGGTAACAGCTGATGAATTTACTGCTGAGCAGTTCGAAAACATGCGTGTAACAACTAAAGTTAACGGTGAAGTTAGACAAGACGATACAACTGCTAGTATGATGTTCCCTTTTAAATATATCATTAGCTACTTTTCTAAATTCTTCCACTTAAAACCAGGTGATGTTATTGCAACAGGAACACCAAATGGTGCTGGCGCTCGTTTTGAGCCACCACGTTATTTAGCACCAGGTGATGTTGTTGAAATTAGTGTTGAAGGTGTAGGTACTTTAGTTAATGGTGTTAAAGACGAAGAACTATAAATAATATGACTAAACAGCTCCGAAGCTTTGAACGATCGCTCCCCATGACCTTGTTACAATCAAGGGAAGCAGTGATGAAGAAATTTATTCCATCACTTAAAGCCCATGATTTAACTTCACAGCAATGGCGAGTAATTAGAGCCTTGGAGCATGAAAGTAACCTTGACATGAGTACTTTGGCACAACGTTGTCATCTACTTATGCCAAGCCTTTCTCGCATTATTAATAACCTTGATAAGCGAAATATTATTGAGCGTCAGGTTGTTGATAGTGATCAGCGTCGATCACTTATCAATTTAACTGAGCTCGGTTTAGAGTTATTTGGTAAAGTCGCACCTAAATCGGTTGAACGATATGTTGCAATAGAAGAAAAATACGGTGTAAGAAAGTTAGAATTACTTTACGAATTATTAGATGATCTTATCAAAACGATGGAAGAAGAAGATTCATAATCATTGCATCTCTGCACATTTATTATGTCCAACGTTTATAAAGTAGATACTACACAGAAAAGATAATACTAACCCCCTATAAGCATCATTATCTAGTGATAGATACCGATGCTTATTCAATTTTATCAATCATAAAATCCACATACAGTTCAAATTAACTTCTGCCGCACTTTAAAGTTCTATAGCATAAATTAATATCAAATAAATAATGTTAAATTGATGAATTTTTAATAATGATGCATCAAGATGATATAAACCAAACAACCACATTAATCGTTACAAAAGACACTAATGTTGTTGGCAGTAACACCGCAGAGCAAAGCCCACCATAGTGGTATCTCATACCGATAACAGCAAAAATACTAAACATTGGCATACAAGCAAGTAAAATAGCAACATGTTGAAATAATAATGGTATATCAGGAAAGAAGAGTAAAAACACAAAAACAAATAACGGATGAATAATCAGCTTACCGACAACAATACTACTTAAATCAGTAACCATTCCTTTTGTTTTTAAGCCAACCAACATACCGCCAATTGCAAATAGAGAAACCCCTGCAACTGTTACCGCTAAAACATCTATAACTTTATTTACTATTAGTGGCGGTTGAATACCAAAAGCGGTACTTGTTATTCCAAAAGCTATAGATAAAATAATTGGATTTTTAATAAGCTGCGGCAATGACTTGGCAAAAGCCATAATAAAGTGACTGTTTTTCTGTTGACCGGTATCAGCTAGTGCAAGTGCTAACGGTAAAATAAATAAATTTTCAATAATCAAAGTTAGCGTGAAAGGTATTAATGCTTGCTCACCAAACAATTGGGTAATAATAGGAAAGCCAACCATCAAACTATTTGAAATACTTGCGCCTAAGCCAAATAGCGCACATTCCGTAATAGATTTATTTCGAAGACGAGCCAGAATAAACAAGGTTGCGAATGATAACAATGAGCCTAAGCCATACACTAGCAGATAATCATAATGCAGAATATCTTGAAAAGACCGAGAGCTTAATGCTTTAAACAAAGCAGCAGGTAAACCAATATTGACAACAAACCATGCTAAGGGGCGAACATTTTCTTGAGGCATCCAACCTAATTTCACCACTAAGTAGCCAATAGCAATAAGTAAAAACGTTGGACTAGTTAACGACAGAATATAACTCAGATCTTGCATTGGGCAACTAACCTTACAGGGCTAAATAGGGGAGTTTAAATCAGCTATTTTCATGTAATAAATAACTATTTACGCCATAGTAGACGCAAGTTCAATTCTACGAATATCAATAGTTTCGTAGCACGCAAAAATACTTAACGCGTTAATATTATCATAAAATAAAAAGTAATAACAAATAGATCTTCCTTATCGTTTATTGTACTTCTGTCTCTTATACACATCTGACGCTGCCGACGAAGAGGAT
>CAJXUT010000173.1 GCA_913061365.1 uncultured Colwellia sp. | reverse complement strand
CCTCTTCGTCGGCAGCGTCAGATGTGTATAAGAGACAGATTAAATACCTTAAAAAAGTTGAAGCATTGCTAGGCACAAGTAACTCTAGGATTTCAGCACTTAAAATAAAAATACTATTTGAGCAAAAGAATTATTATGCTGCACAAAAAGAAATGGATAATTTTTATAACTTCGATGCTACGACAGAGCTATCTAGAGAAATGTCCCGTTATATAATAAAAATAGATAAAGGTATTGAAGATAAAATAAAAAAAGATAACGAGTTACGTAAAGCGAAGCAGCTAGCTGTAATTAATAAAAAGAATAAGGATAAATTAAGAAATGAGAAATTAGAGTTACACCGTAAGGTTGATGTTAAGGCTGATGCTAGCTTTAAAAGACTTAAATCCAGTCTGTCATTATTATCAAATCCCTCCTTTTCTTTTTACAATGTATATAGAGACTGTGTACCTCGATTTGTTAATTTTGATGAAGACAAAAAAGATCCTCCTAGATGCTTCTTTCTTGAAAAATTCAAACAGCATAATGTGACAAAAATTAATTCTGACTCATGTAAAGTAAAGTTTTCTTGGAAAGGAGAAATTCGAAAATGTAAATATGATGGGCAATCATTTGATCAGTGTAAACGATATTCTAGAGTAAAACTAAAAACTGCAATACATGATTTAAAAAATATAAAAATTAGATATAAACTACAAAAAGATTTTGGAGAAGCAACTGGTGTTATCAATTTCAAGCATAAAAAAAACTCAGAGTTAGGGCCTGAAATTGGAAATAATATGGATTTAAACATTATTACATTAAGTGATTATAAAAACTTTACAGCCAACTATAAATCTCATAGAAAGATATGCCAATCATATGATTAGTAATAAAATAATTGCTAAGTTTTCCAAGTAAGTTCAAAATTATATTGTAGTCATTAATTAAATAGTAAATTTAATTAATGACTACCCAGCGTACTTTACGTTGGTTTTTCTATATCAGCTTATGAATAGCTAACGTTAAACAATATTAATCTTCTACGCGAACGCCCCAAACATCATGTTCATCAGCATGAATTATTTGTACCCAAATTAAGTCACCCGGCTCTGCCTCAAAATCATCAGACAAATAGACTTTACCATCAACTTCTGGTGCATCCATATACGAACGCCCAACAATACCGAGTCCATTCACCTCATCAACAAGAATAAGGTATTCTTGGCCAATACGAGCTTGTAGTTTATCAGCACTAATTTTAGCTTGTACTGCCATAAAGCGCTGTAAACGCTCTTCCATCACTTCATCAGACACATGATCAGGTAGGTCATTGGCTGTAGCACCTTCAACCGGTGAATATTTAAAACAACCAACTCTATCTAATTGTGCTTCTTCTAAGAAATCCAACAACTCTTCAAACTCTTCTTCTGTTTCACCCGGGAAACCAACAATAAAGGTTGAACGAATGACTAATTCAGGACAAATTTCACGCCATTTAGCAATACGTTCTAATACACGGTCTGAGCTACCTGGACGTTTCATCAATTTTAAAATACGTTTATTAGCATGCTGAAATGGAATATCCAAGTACGGTAGTATTTTACCATCGCGCATTAATGGAATAATGTTATCTACATGCGGATACGGGTAAACATAATGCAAGCGAATCCAAACGCCCTGCTTTGCTAACTCTTCACAAAGTTGCTGCATATGAGTTTTTACTGGCATACCTTCATAAAAATCAAGTTTGTGCTTTACATCAACACCATAGGCAGAAGTATCTTGTGAAATAACTAATAATTCTTTAACGCCAGCATTGACTAAACGTTTGGCTTCTCCAATAACATCACCTACTGGACGAGAATCTAAATCGCCACGCATTGATGGGATAATACAAAAAGTACAACGATGGTTACACCCTTCTGATATTTTTAAATAAGCATAATGCTTAGGCGTCAGTTTCACGCCATGGTCAGGCACTAAATCAATATGCGGATTATATTTTGGTTTGCGAACATGCTCATGTACTTGCGTTAATACTTCATCATAAGCATGTGGACCAGTAACACCTAAAACATTAGGATGAAGCTCAATAATTTCATCTTTCTTCGCGCCTAAGCAACCTGTAACCAATACTTTTCCATTCTCAGCTAATGCTTCACCAATCGTATCAAGTGATTCTTGAACCGCTGAATCGATAAAACCACAAGTATTTACAATAACAAGCTCAGCATCATCATATGAATTGACAACATCGTAGCCTTCAGTACGTAATTGCGTAAGAATGCGTTCGCTATCAACTAAATTTTTTGGACAGCCAAGAGAAACAAAACCAACCTTTGCAGAACGATTAGAGTCTTGACTTACATCAGCTGAACTAACAACTTCCTGATGTTGTGCTTCAATCATTTTAGATGGAATATCTAACGTGGTTGTTTGGCTTTCTGCTGAGTTACTATTTTTTTTAGCTGTCTTAGGGTCGAATTGCTCTACGGTCATATTGCGCTCTGCTGCTTTAACTTGCTCAAACCAATCGGTCAAAGCATCATAAATGGTGATTTAACTATCTCTATTACAAACTCAGGGGGTTTGCTAAGGCAGTTGTTTAATGCGCAGGATTATACAGGATTGTTTGAATGGGTGGTAATGGATTATATTTTCAAAATAAACATAATCCATCAACAAATTATTTCAGGGGCTTTTTTGCATCTAAATAAAACTCAAATAGCTTTACGTAACTCACTCCGTTTTGTTAGCTTTAACTTAGATAGCAGTCCCTTAAAGCAATAAAATGAGATGGCATTATATTTACTTTGCATAAGCTGCTAAACTTTGAAAAATATCCGTTTATGCATGATAACCATCCTGTAAAACAATAATAATTTGTAAATATTTAAAAGGAAAAAGAGATGTCTGATAATTTTAAAACTGAAACTAAATCTCGAAGAAATTTATTAAAAGGTCTACTTGCTACATCAGCAGTTATGGCAGCAGCTCCTGTATTGTCTGCACAAGACCATTCTCACCATCATCACCAAATGACTAAGATAAACAAAGCATTAGTTAATATAGCTAATGAATGTAGACAACATGGCGATGAATGTATTGATCATTGTATTGAGTTGTTTAAATCAGGCGATACTACTGTTGCTAAATGCGCCGAAACAGTTAACGAAATGATTGTAATGTGTAATGCATTAGCAAAAATGGCCACCTATCAATCTGAACAATTAGTCGCTGTTGCAAAAATTTGTATCGATGTTTGTCAAGTGTGTGCAGATGAATGTGGTAAGCATTCTAAACACCCTCAATGTAAAGCTTGTGAAGAATCGTGTTTAGAGTGTATAGAAGAGTGTAAAAAAGTTATTTCATAATATCGATTTACTTAATAAACTAGCTCTGATAAAAGACTGTAGATTAGAAAATCATATTAATTTACAGTCGTTTTTATACAAATTGGAAATATACTATTAACTGGTTGCAGAGGTGCTCGAATCACTCTGCTTTTGCTGACTACGTAGAAACGTTGCAGTAGTTGGTGCAACACCAAGTTCATCACTCACTTTATGCCCTAAAAACTTAGCAATCGCAGCCATAATCGCTAAATGATGAGTGAGATGACTAGAAGCAAAGCATAATTCACGCCCTATTGATGATGACATTTGAGCGGCTTGTTCACTACACACAGAAACCTCTGTTTGAACGGTAGTTGGTAGTGACAAAGAAGTTTCATCTAAGTCTAAAAGCCAATTATGTATTATATTTAATTCGGCTAATCCTTCAATACGTACTGACTCAAGAGCTAATCCTCTGCGACGAATATCATAATTAACCACTTCAAATTTTTCACTTTTAATTATCGCCATATAAACATCTAAAATATGACGTAAATGTTGGCCAATTGAACTATCAAATAATGGCTTTGGTGCTGTTTGATATGCTTCATCAGTAAGGCCTTTGATAAAATCTATCATTTGTTCTAATGACTCGATACTACCGTTTATAATTTTATTCATGACTCAATTCCGACTGTAAATGTGTTTTACGTTGTAATGGGTACATCCCATATAACAGCGCTATTGGTGTTAAGCACCAATAAAATATATGTAGTGTGTCACTTGCGTTATCTATCGTAATTAAACTCCATGATAACAGTGCAAAGAACACAATAAGCCCACTTTGGGACAAGTAACTTTTCTTAATAATAAATGCTAATGGATGTTGTTTATTAGCATCATCAAAAAATTGTTTATTAAAACTTAATCTAAAAAATGTAGTTAAAAAGGCGATCACAATTACACTAGCAAATAATAAATAATGCTCAGTTTGATTTGTTACGTTGCCTCTAAGAAACCATGAAAAGGCATACAATATAACCGCTGAATAAAAAACATACCTTTGATTCAACTTATCTATTGTGCTTTTAATGCCCCAAAAAATGATACTCAGAACAACGATTAATCCTACGACTAATAAGCCCAAGTCCATTACATTGTTATTCGTGATAAAAAATAATGTTAGAACCCAAAAGTAACTCTCACAAAAAAAAAACACCATCAATTATAAAACCAGTTTTTGTCGCCAATCTATGTCTGCTTCTTTATCAATAGGCTGTAGTTGACTTTGATCATAGTTAACATGCTTACACAAACCATAGTAGGCAGCGATAGAAAGTAATGAACTGATAACTAACAACCAAGGTGTTTGTTGTTTTTCTAGAAAGTATCCGCCTAATAAAATTCCTAACTTTAAAAATATAACAATAACAATTTGAAAATTACCAAACTGTTTTCCTGTTTTATTATCTGTTTGTGTCTGGGTCATTGCACTAAACAATGTCCGTTGTGTAATCCAATAAAAACAGCTATATACACCATTTAGCAATGCTGCCAACACAAATAAAATAACACTGTGTTCATTTACTAGACTGGACGTAACCAAGCTAGCAACCAGTAATAGTTCTGCGACAAATGAAGCAATTAAAATTGCGCGCCAGTATCGGCGATCATATAACGCTTTCCATGCTGTTAACGCCATCACAAAGCTAACAGCAGTAATCGCAATAAATGCACTAATTTCAGCTAACTTAAACCCTTGCTGCCATAATAAAATAGGAATAAATAAAGGTAATAAGCCAATCAATAATGAATGAACACCTGCAAAACGATAAAATAAGCGAGCTATGCTTGTCATTAAAAGATATCTGCCTGTGTAATATCTAGTTGCTCAAGTTGTTCAAAATAAGGTGATAAGTCTTCTTTTTCACCAAAACGAGGATAATCATGCATTTTTAAATAAGGACGCGAATTCACTTCTAAGAATATACATTTTTGATCCGTATAATCTTGAGTGATATCGTGTTCAAAAATAACATCAATACCCAGTATATTTGCATCAAATAATTCTAATACCTTTAAAAACAATGCATTATTTTTAGCTGAGACAGTTGTTTTATCGATAGTTTTCACCACACCGCCCGGTGCTAATGAAATGCGATAAAATAAGGTCACAATATCATTTTGTGCAGGAACATCATTTAGAGTTAAATCTTGCTTTTTCAAAAACTTAATAGTCGTAGCACTCTTTTTAAGAGGAGAAATACATGGGAATAGTCCCATAGATTCTCGCACTATATTTTCTTCATCGATAAGTTCACTAATTGTCGACTTTCCATCTCCCATAACAAAAGGTGCAAAGCGTTCAATTACCGACATTACTTGCCCTTTAATTACCACAACACGGTAGTTTTTACCTTGTAGATATTGCTCAACTACGGTTGTTGGCCACCACAATTTTGCCAAAAAAATTGCCTTATACAACTGAGCATAATTTTTAATTGGAAAATGGCTCCCTCTTGAGAAACCACTAACATTTGGTTTGATAACTAACGGAAATCCATGTTCTTTTGCAAACCGATGTGCAACTAATGGGTTAAAAAATATTTTACCTTGAGCATGTGGAACTTTACCTTGAGCAAAAACATCACGTGCTTGCTCTTTTGAGCGGCAGCTTTTACGTGTTTTTAGTGAGTTGTAGCTACTACAACCTCCCATAAATTTTTGGCTAATCCATGCGTATATAATTTTCTTAATGGCTTTCATTGCCAACCTCGTTTTCTTCTATTGTATGTTGACGCATTAGTCCCAGTTTTCTAAAAAATATCCCTTTATGGGGCTGGTTTTTAGGAATGCGTTTAGTCACCTTAGCCAAAGCATACATTGCACCAAAAACGAAACGTACATTATCAATAGTACGGCGTTGTTGGCACAATAATACGAGTGGCATAGGCACAAATAAGTTAATCTCTATTACTTGAAAATCTCCAGCAACTAATGCTGCTATTGAGTTTGCTCTGACACCAAATCGTGCAATTTTAAACTCTCCAATTTCACTTGCGTGTTTAGATATTTCAGCTAATTGCTGCGAAGATAGTTTAGGTGTTACGTCGTGATATTTAGTCGACTTGTTATAAATACCATTAATTGGAAATTTATCACTACTCTCATTGCTCACTTGAGTAACCGATAATATGGCATGTTTTTGCAAGTCTTCATTATTTGCAATTGTGAATATCTCAAACTCAATTGCTCCCTGTGCTGCTTCTTGAAGTAAATAGCGCATATCGCTTACAGTACGCTGCGCGCGTAACTGTTGAATTTGTACTAAGTTATCAGCACGCGAGATACCACGTGAATTTTGTCCCCACTCAGGTTTAACAAATACAGGATAGCTTGAAGGCTCTGATATACCATCATCTACCCACTGCTCTAAGCGCCAACGACTAGGGATAAGTCGGTCAATATCTAATTTAGAAAACAAGCCCTTACTATCATTAAAGTAAGGAGCATTTAATCTAAAGTAATACCAAGGTTTAACGCATAATCGAATACATGATGCGATATAGCTTAAAACAAGCAAGATTCGGATAGTCATTTAATTACGCGCTCTTCTCTTTGATTAATTTTCTAAGTGGTTTATTTACTAATGTTCTTGCATTGTTCACGTAAAATCGAGCCATTAACAGTGGCAGAAATAATACCTAAAACAAAAATTGAAACTGCTGCATAAAATAATGAACCGCCATCACTTACACCGTTATGTAATACTTCAATACCTAATGGTGTCACTAAGTGAAAGAATATTGCTCCTGCCATAACACCAGCAGACAGTAAGCCCCCCAAAGCATGAATTAATGCACGAGAAGGAACATTATTTACAATATTGAATTTCTTGAGCACCCAAAAGACAATTGGTGATAATAGTAATAGTGATGCTAATAATTCAAAAGAGCCCACAGCAATTGCGCCGTTATTAATAAACCATTGGCCTAGACCTGTAGATACTGTATCTTGCATCCAAGCGCCTATTATACCGAAAATGTGTTGTGTATCAGGGTGACCACTAAATTTATAAGGTAGTGAAGATAAAAACACCTTAGCCGTCCAAAGAACAACCACCCAACTAAAAATGGCAACAATACGATTTTTCATAATTTCTCTCTATATATTCTGTTTCAAGTAAATATTAAACAATTATTTTAAAAGCGCAGGCCATTTGCTATCTGCTTCAATAATGAATGTTTTAGTATCTTTTAACCATTCTTCTTGAACAGCAGCGTTGTAATTCAAATAAAGTTTTTCATCAATAATGGTCCATTGAAGAGGGTCACCACTTGCTGTACGTCCATCTGCAGCAGCCCAAGCACAATATCCGCCATATTGTGGCGCATATTTTTCAGGATTAGCGGTAAAGAGTGCTAGATTTTCTTTAGAGCTAAACTGCCATGTTGCATCTTTATATTCAAAAGAGTAATCGCTATCACCTTTAACAGGTTTACCTTGAGTAAAGTAGGCTACGGTATCGTAACCAGAAACAGCTAGGTCACTAAAATACTTAGTATATATTTCTGCTTCTGCTGCTTGAACACTGGCAGCAAACAGTGATAAATAACTCATAAAGGTGAAGGCAATAAATTTTTTGAAAACCATAGTCATGTGCAATCTCTCTTAAATCTGTCTCTTATACACATCTCCGAGCCCACGAGACGTAGAGGAATCTCGT
>CAJXUT010000172.1 GCA_913061365.1 uncultured Colwellia sp. | reverse complement strand
CGAGATTCCTCTACGTCTCGTGGGCTCGGAGATGTGTATAAGAGACAGGTATAAAAGTGGTGAAAATCAGTAAGTACTTTTAATATTTAGATTAAATAAAAGAAATGAAATATAAAGTTGCAAACTAATTATAAAAAGAAGTAGAGGAATTTATGAGTTTATTTATCAGTACAGCCCACGCCGCAGCCGCTCCAGCACCAGCAGGTGGTGGTATGGAAATGATCATCATGTTAGCGGTATTTGGTTTAGTATTTTACTTTATGATTTATCGTCCACAATCTAAGCGTGTAAAAGAGCATAAAAGCTTAATGTCTGAATTAAGCAAAGGTGATGAAGTATTAACACAAGGTGGCCTTGTCGGTAAAATAGCTAAAGTATCAGACGAGAAAGACTTCATCGTTATTAGCATCAGTGAAGGTACTGAGGTTACAGTACAAAAAGCTGCTATTAGCGCAGTACTTCCGAAAGGCACAATGAAATCTTTATAGCATTTAATCTCTTAGTTATTTAACTTTGTAGAAGTATTGGAAATACATAGTTGATCTGTTTCAACTGTGTATTTCTTTTTTGCTATAGAATTAACTGACTGCGATTTTAAGCACTATATGTGAACTCTTTGCTCGAAATAAGTAATAAATAAAAAGGACACATTGTGTTAAACAAATATCCCTTATGGAAAACATTGATGGTGGCACTTATTGTTGCTATTGGTGCACTCTATGCCACACCAAACTTGTATGGTGAAGATCCTGCAGTACAAGTATCAGGGCTACGTGGTGTTGAAGCAAACATGGCAACACTTGATACGATTAAAGCCAATCTAAAAGAGAGTGATATAGCCTTTACCAATATTGTTTTAGCAGATGGCCAGGTGTTAACTCGCTTTGAAAATACTGAAGATCAGTTAAAAGCACGCGACGTGCTTGATGATAAGCTTGGTAAACAATATTCAGTGGCGCTTAATTTAACGCCAGCAACACCAGAATGGCTCGCTACTATTGGCGGAACGCCAATGAAACTTGGTTTAGATTTAAGCGGTGGTGTTAGCTTCCTAATGGAAGTCAACATGAAAGAAGCCATCAACAAAGCTAAAGTGGGCATGGTAAGTGATTTTCGTGGTGATTTACGTAATGAGAAAATTCGTTACCGTAGTGTAAAAGATGATGGCAAAGCCATTGTTATTAAGTTTCGTAAAGTGGAAGATCTTGAAAAAGGTCAATCATTACTGAAGAAGCGTTATCGAGATTTACTGTTATCTACCGATGAAGATACTTTATCGCTTAGTGCACAAATGACAGAGCAAAAATTAAAAGAAATTCGTGAATACGCTTTACAGCAAAATATTACCATTATTCGTAATCGTGTTAATGAACTTGGTGTTGCTGAACCATTGGTTCAACGTCAAGGTAAAAAGCATATTGTTATTGAATTACCGGGCGTACAAGATACAGCAAAAGCGAAAGAAATCCTTAATGCAACAGCTACTATTGAATTTAGACTTGTTGATACCGAAGGTGATTTAAGTGCTGCACTTAATGGACGTATTCCTGCCAGTTCTATTTTGTTAAGAGAAAAAGATGGCAAACCGGTTTTATTAAAGAAACGTATTATGCTAACAGGTGATCATATCACTGATGCTAAATCTGGTTTTGATGAATATTCTCGCCCACAAGTAAATATATCTTTAGACAGTGCTGGCGGCAGTAAAATGTCTAATGGTACTAAAAGTAATATTGGCAAGCCGATGGCTACGGTATTTATTGAATATAAGCCAACGGATAGAAGAGATCTTGAAGGCAATATTATTTTTGAGAAAGTACAAGAAGTTATCTCTGTTGCTACAATCCAATCTCGTTTAGGTAAAAGCTTTAGAATCACAGGTGCAGGTTCACAAGCTGAAGCACACAACTTAGCTTTACTATTAAGAGCAGGTGCATTAATTGCGCCTATTACTATTGTTGAAGAACGTACTGTTGGGCCAACGTTAGGTGCTGAAAACGTACAACTAGGTTTTCAAGCTATCTTAATGGGCTTTGGTTTAGTTTTCCTCTTTATGATTATCTATTACCGCGCTTTCGGTATTGTTGCTAACTTAGCCCTTGGTGCTAACTTAGTACTTATTGTTGGTGTTATGTCGCTTATTCCAGGAGCTACTTTAACCTTACCAGGTATGGCTGGTATTGTACTAACCGTTGGTATGGCTGTTGATGCTAACGTGCTTATTTTTGAGCGAATTAGAGAAGAAATTCGCGAAGGAAAAAGTATTCAACAAGCTATACATCAAGGTTACGATGCAGCTTTTTCAACCATTATCGATGCGAATATAACCACGCTAATTGCGGCACTTATTTTATTTGCTGTGGGTACAGGGCCGGTGAAAGGTTTTGCGGTAACATTATCAATTGGTATTCTTACTTCAATGTTTACTTCAGTTGTAGGCACACGTGCAGTAGTTAATGCTATTTGGGGCGGTAAAAGCCTTAAAAAGCTATCTATATAGAAAGACGGGAATTTATACTTATGCAAATTTTACAATTGAAAAAAACCGTCGCCTTTATGAGCTATCGCAAAATAGCGATGGTTTTTAGTGTGTTAATGATGATTGCGTCAATAGCTTCTTTAGCTACTAACAAATTAAACTTTGGTTTAGATTTTACTGGCGGTACATTAATTGAAGTAGGCTTTGAGCAAGCTGCAGACCTTAAAAAACTACGTCAAGTAATGGCTGACAATGGCTATGATGATGCTAAAGTGCAGTTTTACGGCAGTAGTCGTGATGTTGTTATTCGTTTAGGCTTACGTGAAGATGTTAAAGCAGAAATGCTTGGCAATGAAGTGTTGGCTATTCTCGAGTCAGGTTCTGGCCAAAAAGTTGATATGCGTCGTATTGAATTTGTTGGCGCTAGCGTTGGTGATGAGCTAGCAGAGCAGGGCGGTTTAGCTATGTTAACTGCACTGATTTGTATTTTAGTTTATGTCGCATTTCGTTTTGAATGGCGCTTTGCTATCGGTTCAGTCGTTGCACTATTTCACGATGTATTATTAACTCTTGGTTTGTTTTCTGTATTACAGTTAGAGTTTGATTTAACTGTCTTAGCAGCCATACTTGCGGTTATTGGTTACTCTCTTAACGATACCATCGTTGTATCTGATCGCATTAGAGAAAACTTTCGTAAAATCAGAGATACCAAAGCTGAATATGTTATCAATATATCTTTGTCGCAAACATTAAGTCGTACCTTTATTACGTCAATAACAACCTTGCTAGTATTAGCTGCGTTGTTCTTTAAAGGTGGCGCATTAATTCATGGTTTTGCAACAGCATTACTGTTTGGTGTGTTTGTAGGTACTTACTCTTCTATTTATGTTGCTTCATTAGTTGCATTAGCTTTAGGTATTTCGAGAGAAGATTTAATACCAGAAGTGATTGAGAAAGAAGGCGAAGATCAAGAACAAGCGATGCCTTAATGTTAAGTTAAAGCACTCTTTATTTCATGTATTGAACTAATGTTGTAATAGAAAGCCAAGTAGCGAGAGTTACTTGGCTTTTCTTTTATCTGAGAGGGCTTTTCTTTGCACTCAACTTATCCTTACTGTATGCTGCACGCCTGCATCTAGCACCAAATTTGTTACTCGAATATTTATCGTTAACGATTGATATTTAACCTCTGTAACTTCATACCAAGAGACTATTTATGAGTTTAATTTCCGCAGATACTGCTGATAACACAATAAAGATAACCTTTAATGATTTAGGTTTATCTGAGCCACTACTTAAAGCCGTACGTGATCAAGGTTACGATACACCTTCACCTATTCAGGCTCAGGCTATTCCTGCGGTTATTTCAGGTCGTGATGTTATGGCTGCGGCGCAAACAGGCACAGGTAAAACGGCTGGTTTTACTTTACCTCTATTAGAGAAGCTGTCTAAAGGTGGTCGAGAACAGAGTCGGGTGCAATCAAATAATGTACGAGCATTAGTCTTAACGCCAACGAGAGAGCTTGCGGCACAGGTGAGTGATAGCATTGCAACGTACGGTAAGTATTTACAATTACATTCAACGGTGGTTTTTGGTGGGGTGAAAATTAATCCTCAGATGATGCGCCTTAGACAGGGAGTTGATGTACTGGTTGCGACACCAGGGCGATTAATGGATTTATATAATCAAAATGCCGTAAAATTTTCGCAACTTGAAGTACTTATTTTAGATGAAGCGGATCGCATGCTAGATATGGGTTTTATTCGAGATATTAAAAAAATAATATCGCTTTTACCTAAACAGCGTCAAAACTTACTTTTTTCAGCAACCTTTTCTCCAGATATACGTGCGCTAGCGAAAGGTTTAGTAAATAAGCCATTAGAAGTTTCAGTGAATCCTGAAAACTCTACCGCTGAAAAAGTAACACAATGGTTAACTGGGGTAGATAAAAAGCGTAAACCTGCGGTATTGACGCATTTGATAAAAGAAAATAATTGGCAACAAGTATTAGTGTTTACTAAAACCAAGCATGGCGCTAATAAGTTAACACGCTACCTAGAAGAAGAAGGGTTAACCGCGGCGGCAATTCATGGCAATAAGAGCCAAGGTGCACGCACTAAGGCGCTTGCTTCTTTTAAAGACGGTAGAGTGCAAATTTTAGTCGCAACCGATATTGCTGCCCGTGGTATTGATATTGATTTGCTACCGCAAGTAGTAAATTTTGAGCTGCCTAATGTACCAGAAGATTATGTACATCGTATTGGTCGAACCGCTCGTGCGGGTAATACAGGTCAAGCAGTCTCTTTAGTTTGCAATGATGAACTAAAGTTGTTGTGGGATATTGAGCATGTAATACAGCAACATATTGAACGTAAAACACTAGAAAAATTTATTCCAGTAAATGAACTTGGTGAGTCACGCGAAATTAGGCCGTTAAAAGCGAAGAAACCTAAAAAGTTTAAACAACCTAAAAAAGCTAAAGTAGAACATAAAGACGGCCAACATTTAAACAAGGGGCATAAGTCTCAGTCAACAGGAAACAAAGCGAACAATAAGTCGACTGATAGCAAGAATAAAGTTAACAGAAACCGTCGCTCTAAACCGGCTCCTACTAAATAACAGAGACATAGAAGCTAATTTATATAGCAGCTACATTAATAAAATAATGTAGCTGCTTCTTACTTATTAGGTGAAAAGTAGCCTAAATTAGTCATTTGTTCTGTTGAAAATACGTCAATGACATTACCAATAACAATAAGACTTGGCGGCTTAATGTTATGTAACCTTACTAAGGCTTCCAGAGTTGATAGGTTGCCTTTAACGACTTGTTGATCAGCATGAGTACCTTTGTGTATTAAACCCGCTGGAGTGTTTTTATCTCGACCGGCAGCTGTTAATTGTTCAATAATAATAGCTAAACTTTTTATACCCATATAAAAAACGATAGTTTGCTCAGCATCGTTGAGTGTATGCCAAGGTAAATCGAGTGCACCATTATCTTGCACATTACCAGTAATGAAGGTGCAACTTCGTGCAACTTGTCGGTGAGTTAATGGAATTCCTGCATAGCTAGTACATGCTGATGCTGCTGTCATCCCCGGAACAATATGGCAAGCTACGCCATTAGCCAATACAAACTTTGCTTCTTCGCTACCACGGCCAAAAACAAAAGGATCGCCACCTTTAAGCCTTAATACTTTTTTACCTAATTTAGCATGCTTAACAAGTAGTTGGTTTATACCCTCTTGTGGTACGCGGTGAACAGCTTGCTTTTTTCCTACGTATATCTTCTCACAATTGCTAGGTAATAAAGCCATTATCTCTTCGCTAACAAGGCGATCATAAATAACTATATCTGCCTGTTTTATAAAACGAAATGCTTGTATGGTGAGTAAGTCAGCATCACCAGGGCCAGCACCAACTAAAGCAACCTCTCCAGCAATAAACTTTTGTTTATTTGTACCAATATTATTCATTATGTATTACTACTATTTTATTGAATGCATTATTCTGAGATATAAAGCAAAAAAAGCGCCAATAGGCGCTTTTTTAAAGATAAGTTATTCGAGAGCTTTGTTTAAGTAATTACTTACTTAAAGCTTCACCTAAATTAGGACGAATGTTTTTCAGTATTTCTTTTAACAAACGAGTGCTACTTGCTACCGTATTGCCTGATTGAGTATGGTTATGTCCGCCAGTAAAGTCAGTCACTAAACCGCCAGCTTCAATAATTAATAGCTCGCCTGCAGCAGATTCCCAAGGTTTTAAACCAATTTCAAAGAACCCATCAACACGCCCAGCAGCAACATAAGCTAAATCTAAAGCTGAAGAACCAGCACGACGTATGTCTGATGTTTTTTCGAACAAAGAAGTAAACATAGCCATGTAAGCTTTAGTATGTTGCTTTTGTTTAAAAGGGAAGCCTGTTGCTAAGATAGTGGCAGATAAATCTTTATGAGATTTTACTCTGATGCGCATGTTATTTAATTGAGCGCCTTTACCACGACTTGCTGTGAATAGTTCACCACGAATTGGATCAAAGATTACTGCTTGATCAAGTTTACCTTTTACTTTTAAGGCAATAGAAACAGCAAATTGAGGAATACCTTTAATGAAGTTACTTGTGCCATTTAAAGGGTCGATTATCCATTGATAATCATCATCACTACCTGTTAAAACACCTGACTCTTCACCTATGATAGTGTGCTCAGGATAGGATTTGCGCAATGTTTCAATTATTGCTTCTTCAGCAGCAATATCAGCACTAGTCACAAAATCATTTGAGCCTTTAGAGTTTACTTCAACTTTATCTAATTGCTCAAAAGAGCGAATAATAACTTTTCCACCATTGCGCGCTGCGCGCACAGCAATATTTAGCATGGGATGCATAACAGAGTACCTATTTGTAAAAGACTTTTAAAAGAACGACGTTGATCCCAAGCACTTTAAAATTAAAGGCTAAATCAAGCGCGCGCATTATAGCAGGATACAACTCATTTGGCGATACTAATCTTAAATAAAGCCAATGAAAAACCTCAGTCTCCTACAATACTTTATATCTAACTATCTTTAGAGGAAAATAGACTAATTAATACCAAATTACCATAGCCATAATTCCTAATTTATCGTGCTTTTTATTAAGCACACCAGTAACCTTCTATGTTAGAATTGCCGTCATAAAAAGCGTTATAACTATAACTACCGTATCGTATAGAGATAAAAATGTCAGATTCAGAAAATAGTAAATTACCAGCAAGCCTTTTAGATAGAGTTCGTATTGTTTTAGTTAATACCTCTGATTGCCGAAATATTGGTAGTGCGGCTCGTGCAATGAAAACCATGGGATTGAGCCAACTTGTATTAGTTGATCCTATTGAAATGCCTAATGGCCAAGCGCAAGCTTTAGCAGCAGGAGCGACAGACGTTTTATCTAATGCCAAAGTTGTTAGTAGTTTAAGCGAAGCCATTGATGACTGTGGATTAGTTGTTGGTACAAGTGCTCGATCACGCACGCTACCTTGGCCTATGCTAGAGCCACGTGGTTGTGGTGAGAAAATGATAACAGAAGCTAGTGAGTATCCTGTTGCGTTAGTGTTTGGTCGAGAAAGTAGCGGTTTAACAAATGACGAATTACAACTATGTCATTTTCATGTACAGATACCAGCAAACCCTGAATACAGTTCACTTAATTTAGCGATGGCAGTGCAAACGTTGAGTTATGAAGTACGTACAAGTTATTTGTTGTCATTAGATGAAGAAGAGCAAGAATTTAGTACCGGTAACGGCGCTTATATCGGTAAAAATAACGATGCGAAAAAAGCATTCAATGCCCGCAGCGAAGATGAAGAACTTTATCCGGTTACAGAAGAAACAGAGCGTTTTTATCAACACTTTGATAATGCGCTAAAAGCGACAGGTTTCATTGGTGACAAACATCCCGGTTTAGTGATGACTAAGCTAAGACGTTTATTTAACCGTGCTCGTCCTGATGTTAAAGAAATAAAAATGATGCGAGGTATTCTTGCTTCAATAGAAAGAGCTTCTAAAAAAGATAATCAATAGCCTGTCTCTTATACACATCTCCGAGCCCACGAGACGTAGAG
>CAJXUT010000171.1 GCA_913061365.1 uncultured Colwellia sp. | reverse complement strand
GATCTACACTATCCTCTTCGTCGGCAGCGTCAGATGTGTATAAGAGACAGATAAGAAACAATAAGTTAAAAAGCATTAACTTTTACATAACGAAAGTTATTAATACTTAAATAAAACTTTTAGTGGCTTGGTTATTTTTTAATGCCAAGCCTCTTAAAGTTTTTTTTAACAATCAACGATAAATATTCATTTCACTTTTGTTATTGCTAACATCAAAAGTTACTCTTCAAATTTTCAATAAATTGCCTATAAGCTGATACTAACTACTACTTAATATCATATTTTTCTAAAAAAGGTTTGATTCGTTCCGTAAGTTTAAATTGTGCTTCTTGTATTCCTATTTGTGCACCATATTTCATTGATTTCGTAGATTTCTGTAAGAATTTTTTACCTACAGGCGTTTGATAAAATTTTGTTATTTCTCTAATTTCGTCAACTGTAAATGATTCTGAGTAAAGCTTCTTCATTTCATCCATCATTTTTAAACGATCAATGTCTTCATCCAACCAAGTACGAAAGATTCCTTTAAACTCTTCTTTACCTTCTTGATTCAATTTAAATTTATTCACCATTTGATCGATCATTGGTAACATTGCTTCAAACCCACCTCGATAGTTAGCTACACTTTAAGGTATTCAAACATGATAAAACTATGATTGTGAATGTTTTGCATCTTCTGCTTGACGAGGAGCCTTCTTAGCTAAAAAGAAATCACACGCTTCTCTTGTTGCAAGTGTTGGCTGTTCCCAAGCTCCACACAAATCTTTTTTATTTTCAGCTGTTCTTTCAAACTGTCGGCATTGCCCACATCGATTCATTAGGTATCCCATTAAATATTTTATAGTCTTTCATTTAATATCACATAAGTTGATCTATTTAGAAACCACAAATGCCTTATTTTTGGCGGTTAATATTTACTGTGTAATATATAAAACTATATGACAGTAGCGTACACAGTTAATCACTTCAGTTTAATTAACTGATTTTCTTGTAGTTCAAATTTTAGCTTTTTTTCAATAGAAGGAAGTGTGCTCATAGGCTCACTTTTTTTACGTTTGAGCAGTGTTACGGTGATAAAGTTAGTAGAAATTCTAATAGATTTAACAATAATACGATCACCTAAAAATACAGTATCAACATTATTCATATTATCTACTTCATTTAGAAGTAATGCTAAATAACTAAAAGTACCACTCCCGCCATAATTTACCCGCAAAGTTACCACAGCATCTTCGATATTATCATTATTAATATCAGCAATTGACGAAGTACTTCCAAGTGTGGCTCTTATTTTACTTGCAGAGCCTGGCACTATGGCTTTTTCAAAAGTACCATTATGTAACTTTACTCTTTCATTTTCTCCATCATCAATCAAATACTCAGCACTTAATACAGCTTCACGAATTTTTACACTGTGATATAGGGGAAGATTTGTCGATATTGATGAATGGTTCATACATCCTGCTGACATAAGTGAACACAGAACCGCTAAAATAAAAGTTAATTTAAGCTTCATGTTAAATATAATTATGCCCTTAAGTTTACCAATGAGTCATTGCAGAGTGCGTTTATGGATATTTTTCAAGTTTAAAAAATAAAAAAAGCTGCTTATCTGCAGCTTTACTATTTAAATAAAAACAACCGCAAGTTGTTTTTATTTAAAGGCTTAGTTCTATTTTACTCTCTACTAATTAGATATTAAAACCATTCACTATATCTTTTACCAAAGGGGGACCTTGATAAATAAAGCCAGTATATACTTGAACTAAACTTGCTCCAGCGATTACTTTCTCATTGGCATCATGGCTTGACGCTATACCACCAACACCAATAATGGGTAATTTATTGTCTAATGCTTTTGCTAGTAAACTAATGACTGTAGTACTTTTCTCTTTCACTGGCGCACCACTTAAGCCGCCCTGCTCACTACCAAATTCAAGTCCTTCAACCCCTTCACGAGATAAAGTTGTATTGGTTGCAATAACACCATCAATATTGTTATCAACTAGGCTTTGGGCAATAGAAATAACTTCTTCTTCGGTTAAGTCAGGCGCAATTTTTACTGCAATAGGTACATATTTATTGTACTGCTTTTCTAATACTGCTTGCTCCGTTTTTAAAGCTGACAATAATTCATTTAACGCATCACCATATTGCAGTGAGCGTAAGCCCGGCGTGTTTGGCGATGAAATGTTTATTGTGATGTAAGTCGCAAAATCATAAACCTTACGCATACAGTGAATGTAATCATCTTTAGCATTTTCTTCCGGCGTGTCTTTATTCTTACCGATATTGATACCTAAAACACCAGTAAATTTTGCAGCTCTTACCTGTGACACTAAATAATCAACACCTTTATTGTTGAAACCCATACGGTTAATAACAGCATTTGCTTCGGGTAATCTAAAAATGCGTGGTTTAGGGTTTCCAGGTTGAGGACGTGGTGTTACCGTGCCTATCTCAATAAAACCAAAGCCCATTGCAGCAAATGCATTGATACACTCACCATTTTTATCTAACCCTGCAGCTAAACCTAGTGGATTTGGAAAATCAATTCCCATTACAGTGACTGGTTTATTGGTTACACATTGCTTGTATAAAGCGTTCAATGGTGTTGAACCAGTACTTTTTAACCCTTTAATAGTTAATTCATGAATTGTTTCGGCGTCAAATTGAAACATCACTTTGCGAATGGCTGGATAAAACATAAAACCTCTAGTTTGTTATGTATTGATAGCTGGAAATAAAAATCCCCACTTAACCTTGTACAGTTAAGCGGGGATTTTATCAGTTAAGCAAACTTTTTAAAATTGCTTTTAATTATTAATAATCGTTTTATGTGATTACTTTTTCACAGTTTAGGCTCAATAGCATTAATTCTCGTAAAGCAACTGAGAACATGGCAAATTCATGAGTTTGCCCTACTTTAAAGTCTGACAATATATGCTGCCAACGTGCAATAGGTTGTTCATTAACTTCCATCCAAGCATCTAACATATCATCAAGATTTTCAACTTTCACGGCACAGTTACACTGCAACACAACATTCGTTAATGAACGTTGTTGCCAATCAAGCTCCTCTCTAAAAGATGCTCTTGCCAATGCTTGCCAATGATTAGCCACTGTTTGGCGAGTTATTTGATCTAAGAACCAGTGTAGATCTAAGCGAACACCCAATTTAAAGTACAAATTAGCAACAATATCCACATCTTTGTTTTCTTGCTCTGCTACATCAGCAATATCCAATGCTGAGAAAATAGTACTTAATTGCGAAATACGTTTTGAAATGGCTTTAGGAACATCAGCAGCAATTAAGTCATTTTCAACTCGTTGTAACTCTTTGGCTTCACTTTCAATGATAAAGTCATTAAGTTTCTTAGATAGAACAGTAAACGTTGGTTGATATAAAGCTATCGCTTGTTCTATTGATAATGCTTTATTACGATGACGAAGGAACCAGCGAGTTGCTCTTCTAATTGTTCGACGATATTGAAATAGCATTTCTGTTTGAATAGCAGTTGAAATTTTATTATTCAATACTTCAATTTTTTTCCAAAAATCTTCTAGTTCAAATACTGCAGAAGCTACTGTATAACTATTCGCTATTTCAACAACCGTTGCTCCAGTTTCTTCTTTCATACGATTAACAAAATTAAAGCCCATATCATTGCCAATTTTGTTGGCTAATTTGGTTGCAATAATCTCTGCACGTAATGGATGTTGCTGCATTTCTTTTTGATACTTATCACGCAACTGCTGCGGAAATGCACTCACTAACAATCTATCGTGGTATGGGTTTTCAGTGATATCATCATGAACTAATTCTTCTTTAAGTACCATTTTGCTATAAGCAAGTAATACCGCAAGTTCTGGACGTGTTAAACCGTTACCTTTTGCTATTCTGTCAGTGATTTCTTCATCATCAGGAATAAATTCTAACGCTCTATCAAGTTTACCCGCTCTTTCTAAGTCATGAATAAAGCGTACTTGTTCTTTTAATTGGTTAACTCCGCGCTTAGCTGTAATAGATAATGAGTGTGTTTGGCGATAACAATCTTCTATAACTAAATCACCGACTTCTTCGGTCATATCATAAAGTAACTGATTACGTTGTTTAACTGTTAAGTCACCATTTTGTACTAAGTTGTTCAATAATATTTTAATATTTACTTCATTATCTGAACAATCAACACCACCTGCATTATCAATAGCATCGGTATTAATACGTCCACCGTTTGCCGAGAACTCGATACGTCCCAGTTGAGTTAAACCTAAATTACCGCCTTCACCAACAACTTTAGCTTGTAGCTCACAGCCATTTATTCTCAACGAGTCGTTTGCTCTATCGCCTACTTCTAGGTGAGTTTCCTTTGCACTTTTAATGTACGTGCCAATGCCGCCATTCCAAAGTAAATCAACTTTCATTCTCAATAAGGCTTGAATCAAATCGTTTGGTGACATGCTTTGTTTTTGCGTACCTATCATTTTTTTGATTTGAGTTGAAAGCTTAACAGATTTGTCATGGCGGCTGAAAATACCGCCACCTTTTGAAATTAACTCTTTGTTATAATCTTCCCAACTACAACCAGGTAAGTTAAACAGTCGCTCACGCTCAGGATAAGTTTTTGCTGAATCAGGCGTTGGATCAATAAAGATATGCATGTGGTTAAAGGCAGCTTGTAAGCAGATATGTTTTGACAATAACATACCATTACCAAACACATCACCAGCCATATCACCTATGGCTAAACAGGTAAAATCTGTGCTTTGACAGTCAATGTCCATCTCTCTAAAATGGCGTTTAACAGACTCCCACGCACCTTTAGCCGTAATACCCATGGCTTTATGGTCATAACCAACACTACCACCAGAAGCAAACGCATCCCCTAACCAAAACTTATACTCATCAGATATACCATTAGCAATATCTGAAAAAGTTGCTGTACCTTTATCTGCTGCAACAACAAGATATGCGTCATCTTCATCAAGACGAACAACATCAACAGGAGGAACTATTACACCATTTACGATGTTATCGGTGATGTCTAATAAAGCTCGAATAAAGGTTCTATAGCATTCTTTACCCGCTTCAAAGATCTCTTGACGAGTTCCTTTTGGTAACTGTTTACAAACAAAGCCACCTTTTGCACCTACCGGCACAATTACTGTGTTCTTAACTTGTTGTGCTTTAACTAAGCCTAATACTTCAGTACGGAAATCTTCACGTCTGTCAGACCAACGTAGTCCCCCCCTAGCAACTTTACCACCACGTAAATGAACACCTTCAATTTGTGGAGAATAAACAAATATCTCAAATTTTGGTACTGGTTGTGGCATCTCACTAATTTTTTCTGGCACCATTTTAAACGAGATATATGATTTCTCGCCCATCAGTTTGTCCAGTTGGAAATAGTTGGTTCGAATTGTTGCTGTGATCATTTCTACAAAACGACGAATAATGCGATCATCATCTAAGTTAGCAACACTATCCAAGGAACTTTCAATAGAGTCTAATAATTTAGTATGCGCTTTCTCTTTTGCACTTTCTGTAGACTTATTATTAGGATCAAAACGTTGAATAAATAAATCAATTAACAGCTGCGCGATACTTGGATAACTCGCAAATGTGTCTTCTATGTAAGTTTGACTAAAACGACCACCAATTTGTCGCTCATATTTAGCAAATGCACGTAAAATTGAAACACTACGCCCTTCAAGCCCGGCACCTAAAACTAAACGGTTGAATCCATCATCTTCTAAATCACCTTGCCATACTTTAGCAAATGCATCCTGGAATAATGTACTAACGCGTTTTACATTAAAGTCATTTTCTCCATTGATAAGCATAGAGAAATCTAAAATCCAGTATGTTTCACCATTTGACGTTTTAATAGCGTAAGGGCTTTCTCCAATAACACGTAAACCAAAATTCTCTAATATTGGTAATACGTCAGAAAGATGGATTGGATCGCCTTTATGGAATAATTTCAATTTAACAAAGCGACTACCCTTTATTTCTTCTAAAGGTTGATAAAATAACATCTCTAAACCATCAGAAAAATTAACTCTTTCTAATCGTTCAATATCTACTATTGCAGAACCTGGTAAAACTTCATCTTTATAAGCTTGAGGGAAATGAATATATTTACGGCTTAAGGCTTTTGCAGCTACCTCACCTTTATTAGCAACAAGTGCGCTAACTAGTTTATCATCCCAACTACGCGCGGCTTCATTCAAATTCTTTTCAATTTCTTTCACGTTAATGTCTGCTTTTGTTGACTTAACCTTCACAATATAATGTGTTCTCGCTTGCACTGACTCAGAAAAATATGTTGTAAATTCTACTTCTTCATCACTATCAAACGCTTCTTGCAATAAACGTTGAGTTTGGATACGTAACTCAGTGTTGTAACGTTCACGTGGTACATAAACCATACATGAATAAAAGCGATTAAAGACATCACGTCTAACAAACAAACCAGAATAGTCACGTTCTTGCATTTGCAAAATACCCAACACATTTTCTAATAATTCTGCGTTGTTACTTTGTAGAATTTCATCTCTAGGGTATGTTTCAAGGATATTGATCAAAGATTTATACGCGTGCGTGCCTTTAGCAAAACCAGATGAGTCGCATACGGCTTTCACTTTAGATTTGATTAACGGTAAGTCTAAAGCACTGTTGGTATAATAAGCAGAACCAAACAGACCAATAAAACGTTCTTCGCCAATAACATTACCTTTATCATCAAAACGCTTTACGCCAATATAATCAAGTTGTGCTGGTCTATGTACTCTAGAACGAGAGTTAGACTTGGTCAAAATAAGATGATTTTCACCTAATGCTACTTCTCGACCAGATTCATTTAAGCTAGAAAGTAAACGAATAGTTGTGTCATTAGAGTTTTTCATTAAGCCTAAACTTGAGCTCATATCTGCTTCAAGTTCAATATCACCTTGTACAGCCTTTACATCGTATGAACGATAACCCATCAAGGTAAAATGATTATTAGCTAGCCAAGATAAAAATTCTAAAGTATCTTCTTTTGATTTTTTGCTACCTGGTAACTTTGACTTTTTTGTGTTTTCAATAACTTGTTTAAACTGATTAAGCATTGGATTCCAATCATTAACAGTTAACGTGATATCTTTAACAACACTTAATAGTTCAGTTTTTATCGTTTCTAATTCAGCTTGTGTTGATTGTCTATCAATTTCAATAAAGAAGATTGTTTCTTCTGATGTTGCTTTAATTTTTGTATCAACATTTGATGCAAGCTCAATAATATCGTTGTTATTTCCTCTCACTAATTTTAATGGTGAATTCAACATCAAGTGAGGAGATAGACCTAAACGATTCAATGCTATACGAATTGAATCAACTAAGAATGGCATATCTTTTACAATAACTTCAATAATCGTATGACTTGATTTCCAGCCATTCTTACTTACCGAGGGATTAAATACATGAATGATGGGTTTATCATCTGTATGTTCATTAAGGGTACTCCACAAACTCAGTGTAGCACCATACATGTCACTGTCATTTCTATCTGATAAATCGAGAGAAGAAATATTGCTATACAATAGCGTTGCAAATTGCTCAACTAAATTGGCTGTATTTTGAGGGACTTTTTTCTTTATCAATTCTGCTACATTTTTTAAGATCACTGAGGGGGAACCATTCACTAACGCCATACCGTTTTCCTTTTGCTGTTATTTTTTTAACAGATAGCTTGTAATAATTTAAGGTTATCTCTTTCTACATTCCTTTTCGGTGTTAAGTAGAATAAGAGTTTTTGTTTTTTATTTTTTTTCTTATTTGATCAAACGAAGTATAAAAGTAACTTATTTGATAACTATATAATAGTTTTACTAAAAAATTCAGTAAAAGCTTTTATAGTATAGTACAGATTTTATGGGTTAATTTAATGTATTTCGAGTACTTTTTTTATTTCCTACGAATCTTTTTGTAGTAAATAAATCATCGAATTACCGGCTACTTTTTGTTTATTCAGTTATGTTAAATAACTACAGGTTATTGGTACAAATTATTGATTAAATATGCACCTGTCTCTTATACACATCTCCGAGCCCACGAGACGTAGAGGAATCTCGT
>CAJXUT010000170.1 GCA_913061365.1 uncultured Colwellia sp. | reverse complement strand
TACGAGATTCCTCTACGTCTCGTGGGCTCGGAGATGTGTATAAGAGACAGAGCTAGCACTGTTGGTTCATCTTGTAGTGCATCAGCAATTTGAGCTGATAAGTCTAATTGTAATGCCGCTGGTATTTCATCACGTATAACATCGCCAATTAAATGATAATGTTGCCATGTTTTCGATAAGTGTTCATCCTTGAGCATATCATCAATAGCTTGCTCTGATTCATGTTCAGTAGCTCGATAATTATCAACTAATGATGAGATTGCTTCAAACTTACTTTCACTCATACTTTTACCTTAAATAATTAATTTTTATACTAATTTGCTTGTAGCAAAGGAGTAATTTTTTTATCAATGGCATCACGTGCTCTAAAAATACGTGAACGTACTGTGCCTACAGGACACTCCATGATAGTTGCTATTTCTTCATAACTTAACCCTTCAATTTCACGAAAGTTAATCGCAATACGTAAATCATCAGGTAATTGCTTTATTACATCAAAAATAACTTTTTTAATTTCTTGTGTCAGTAACACTTTCTCAGGTGAAGCATTTTCTCTTAATGCATCCCCACCGTCATAAAACTCTGCATCTTCTACTTCTACATCATTACTTGGCGGCTTACGGCCAAGCGCTACACTATGATTTTTAGCACAATTTACTGCTATACGGTATAGCCAAGTATAAAACGCACTATCTCCTCTAAAATTAGGTAATGCCCGATATGCTTTAATAAAAGCTTCTTGAACTATATCTGGTACATCGCTTTGATTGCTAACATAACGTGAAACTAAACTAGCCACTTTATGTTGGTACTTCGTTACTAATAGGTTAAAGGCATTCTTATCACCTTTTTGCACCCGCTCGACCAATGCTTGATCGACGTTCTGTTCGCTCATTTGAGCCCTTTCTCCTAATGATACCCTACTCAATTTTAAGGATAAAAATTCACTTTGCACAATTGGCTCATAACAAACGCATAAATTATGACTACCCATTTCAAGAAAAGTTCTTTTTTATTTTACTTTTTTTTAAATTTAGACTTATTTGGGCTTGTTAACCCTGTTACCAAGTGCCAATTAACGGTAATATCACACCATAATACCTGATAATCATTTATATATGAATCAACAAAACAATTGCGATGTGCTAATTATAGGCAGCGGCGCAGCAGGGCTAACGCTCGCTTTACACTTAGCCAAGAATGCTGATGTTGTTATTTTAAGCAAAGGAGCACTCAATGAAGGCTCTACTTTTTATGCACAAGGAGGAGTCGCCGCCGTCTTTGATGAAAATGACAGCATAGACTCTCATGTTGCTGATACTTTAATTGCAGGTGCTGGCTTATGCGATGAAGAAGCCGTGCGATATACTGCCGAAAATGCCAAAGCTTGTCTTGACTGGTTGATTGATCAAGGGGTTACCTTTGATAAAGAAGAAGGTGAACTAAGTAATAAATATCATCTAACACGTGAAGGAGGCCACAGTCATCGCCGAATTCTTCACTCAGCTGATGCTACAGGTAAAGTTATACAAACAACGTTGGCTGATCGTGTTAGGCAACATTCTCGTATCAGAATATTTGAACGCTACAATGCTATCGATCTAATTTGTGATTCAAATGAAACAGAAGAAAATAAAAAACAATGTATTGGCGCTTATATTTGGAATCGTAATACGAAGAAAGTTGAAAGTATTTATGCACAGAAAACGATTTTAGCAACAGGTGGTGCCAGCAAAGTTTATCAATACACTTCTAATCCTGATGTGGCTAGTGGCGATGGTATTGCAATGGCTTGGCGTGCAGGTTGTAGAGTTGCCAACATGGAGTTTAATCAGTTTCATCCCACTTGTCTTTTTCATCCCGATGCAGGAACATTTCTGTTAACAGAAGCATTACGAGGAGAAGGAGCAAAATTAAGACGTCCTGATGGAAGTCGCTTTATGCCTGCTTTTGATCAACGTGCTGAGTTAGCGCCACGTGATATTGTTGCGCGTGCTATTGATTTTGAAATGAAACGCTTAGGTGCAGATTGTATGTATCTTGATATTAGTCATAAACCAAGTGATTTTATCAAACAGCATTTTCCGACAATCTATCAACGTACTAAAGACTTTGGCATAGACATCACCAAACAACCTATTCCTGTGGTACCTGCTGCTCACTATACGTGTGGTGGCGTTATGATAGATCAGCACGGAAAAACTGACATTCAAAACCTTTATGCCATTGGTGAAATGTCGTATACAGGTTTACATGGTGCTAACCGTTTAGCGAGTAACTCATTACTTGAATGTTTAGTTTTTGCTCGCGCTGCCGCATTAGAAATTAGTGACACATTAAAGCCAAATAATCACTTTATAAAGTTACCGCGCTGGGATGAAAGTAGAGTAACTGATTCTGATGAAGAAGTTGTAATTCAACATAACTGGCATGAACTGCGCCTGTTTATGTGGGATTATGTAGGGATTGTAAGAACAACCAAAAGACTTGAAAGAGCACTTCACCGAGTAGAATTATTACAACAAGAAATAGAAGATTACTATCAACATTTTAAAGTAAGCAATAACCTACTTGAATTAAGAAACTTGGTACAAGTTGCTGAACTAATTATTCACAGCGCTATGAGTAGAAAAGAGAGTCGAGGCTTACATTATACGTTAGATTATCCAGAACAATTAGCCGAGACCAAACCTACAATTTTAGACCCAAACCAAACTAAAAGATGAATTTCAGACGGTTTATAAAAATTAAGGTTAAGTTGAAGAGCTTAAGCTTCTAATAACTTGTGACAATCGAGAAAAGTCTTTTGCACTTAAACTATCACGATAAATAAAAAGTTGTTTTGTTTTACTCTTTTTGTTTATCGTGACGGGTAAAGGTGTCATATATAACCAGCACCCAAAAAAACTATATCGACTATTTGCTAGCAATTGAAATTGTTCTTTTACTTCTTCGCTAGTCTCCATCGTAGAATTATAGTCTTTAACGATTGAAAAAATCCCATCGTCATCAAGAATCACTTGAAATAAAGTTAATTGAACTGAGCTTTTGTTAGTAATTAAAAAGCTTACTATCGTCAGTGTTAACACCGCAACAACTAATACAAAATGATAAGCGTAAGTTGTATAACTAATTAGCAATAAACTTATGAAAACAGCACAACTGAAAAATAATAAATAACGATAGCGTGATTTTTTAATACATAGGTTATACTTTGACGCGGTTGAGTATAAATTGCACCATGTCGTTAAGTTCTTGGTCTTCACAAACAGCATGCCCCATAAACCAAGCAAATAAATCCGGATCTTGCTCTGTTAATAACCTTTCAAAAACCCTTTGTTTTTCCGGAGATAAATCATCATAGGCTTCATCGACAAAAGGAATAAAAAGTACATCAAGTTCTAACATTCCACGTCGACATGCCCATTTAAGTCTGGCCTTATTTACTGGCGGGAAGTTTACCGCTTCTGACATTTTTCTATCCTCATTCACTAAAATTAGTACCATTGTAACAATAACACTAGTTTACTCGCCAACTAATTCATTAATATTTACCTGCTAATCTTAATGAATGCTTGAAATTTTAGCCCTGAGACCACATTTATCTATTACCAATCATTGTATAGTTTGAGCTCATGCCAATAATTACTGAAACCAACACACCGTCTTTAGAGGAATTACCAGATACTTTCCTCATCTCATTAGATAGCTATAGTGCGATATCTTTAAAGGGGGAAGAGCAAACTAATTACTTACAAGGTCAAGTGACTTGTGATGTAAATAGTAGTAATGATAACAATTTACTTATCGGCGCTCATTGCAATGCCAAAGGTAAAGTCTTTAGTGTATTTCGTTTAATCAATCGAGACTCTGCACATTTGTTGATTCAACCTAAAGCGAGTATGACGGGTTCAATAGCCGAATTAAAAAAATTTGGTGTTTTTGCTAAAGTTGATATTCAGCCAACAGATGAGTTAAGTTTTTTTGCTTTAGTCGGTGAACAAGCCTCAACTATTTTAAAAGAAAATTTTGAGCAAGTTCCTGATAACTTAACACCCGTTGTTCAATCCAATACGACCACATTAATTTATATTGCAGGTAAACAAGCACGCTATTTATTAATTGATAAGAGTGATGCGCTAACAAAAACAGTAGAAGCGCTAAGTAAACCTATTTACCCTGCTTCTCTATGGGCTTTGCTAGAAATTAAAGAAGGCTTTCCACAATTGTCAGATGAGTCTAGCGGTGAATACGTACCACAAATGTTAAACTTACAAGCAATCAATGGTATTAGCTTCACTAAAGGCTGTTACTTAGGTCAAGAAACCGTAGCAAGAATGCAATACTTGGGTAAAAACAAGCGAGCACTCTATTCGTTAGCAACTCAATTATCACAACCGTTAAACAAAGACGACATTATAGAAAAGCAATTAGGTGAAAATTGGCGTAAAGCTGGGGATATTTTAGCAAGCTACCAAGCAGATAGTGGTCAATGCTACTTACAAGCCATACTTAATAGTGATCTAGATGACAGCACTGCATTAAGAATAAAATCCCAGCCTGAATCAAAAGTATCAGTGCAAACATTACCTTACTCGTTAGTAACAGAGTAAAAATTTATTTATATACCCTTAGGAATTCCAATGAAAATTAATAAAAACTCTGTCGTTATCATGCACTACGCCGTATCAGACAGTGAAGGTACATTAATCGACAGTTCATATGATCATAAGCCGATGTCTATCATCCAAGGGACTGGTTATTTAATTCCGGGCTTAGAAGATGCATTAATTGATCATCAAGCTGGCGACAAATTTGAAGTAACTGTAGCATGCAAAGATGCTTATGGTGAACGCCATGATGAATACGTACAAACGGTACCAAAAGAGTTATTGCAAGGCGTTGAAGAGTTAGCTGTTGGCACACAATTACGTGCTACAACTGACGAAGGTGAACAAACCGTAATTGTAATTAATATTACAGATGAAGAAGTTACCGTTGACGGTAATCACCCACTTGCAGGTTTAGATTTAAGTTTTGATGTAGAAGTATTAGAAGTTCGAGAAGCAACAGAAGAAGAATTAGCCCATGGTCATATTCATGCTGAAGGTGAGTCTTGTAACGGCAACCACGAACATTAATTAAATGTGGTATTAATGATAACGCTTAAAGTACGTTATCTATCCATAAAAAATTGTGAAGTTAGTTATTACTCATAACTAACTTCACAATAAATTTTATTCAAACGAATATTAGTCTTTAAAGTTTGTAAACTGAAAAGATTGCTCTAATTCGGCTTCACGTACAAGGCGCATAACAGCTTGCAGATCATCACGTTTTTTACCTGTCACTCTAACTTGTTCGCCCTGAATCGCCGCTTGTACTTTTAATTTCTCAGCTTTGATTAGCTTAACAACTTTCTTAGCTACATCTTGCTCAATGCCTTCTTTGAAGCTAACTTGTTGGCTCCAGCTTTTTCCACTAGCAGAAGGAGATCCTAATGACATTGCTTTAGCATCAATTTGACGTTTGGTTAATTGACTTCGAAGCATGTCACTCAGTTGCTTTAATTGAAAATCACCTTCAGCGGTTAAGGTTACATTTGGCTTTTTCCACTCAAAGCTCGCTTCAACACCTCGAAAATCAAAGCGAGTAGATAATTCTCTATTAGCATTATCTACGGCATTAAGTACTTCTTCTAAGTTAATTTCTGACACTATATCCATTGATGGCATGAGCATTTCTCTTCTAGTTGAACCTCTGACACAGTGTTGAGGCATGTATATTTAATTACATTGGCATTATACCCAAACAACTTCATCATGATAATATATGTACCAAGTTTTTTATTTCTTACTTTTGAGGAATACGTTGTAATATCGCCTTACTTATTCGCTTGAAAGAATATACGTTTAACAGTGATTTTTCACACTGTTAAACGTAATTATTCAACATCATCATAAACAGCAGCAAGAGGTCATTAGTGAAGATTATAGTTGTAGGCCAAGGTGCTATGGGATTACTTTGGTATCACCACTTAGCTACATCAAACGTAACCACAAGTTTATCGATGTTAACATCGACTCAAAACGCCTCACTTAATGCTGATTATGACTTTGTTGATAACCAAGGAGTCTCTTTTCAAGGGAATGTAAATTATGCTAATAATGAGCACATTAAAGTGGCTGATGTCATTTTACTTTGCGTGAAATCATTTCAAATAAAATCAGTATTACAAGAAATATCAAAATATTTACAAAACAATACCAATATCATTCTTGGACATAATGGTATGGGCACATTAGCAGAGCTACCCAAAGAGTTTATAAGCAAACATAATATTTATGCTTTATTGACGACTCATGGCAGTCTTCGCAATGCCCCCTTATCTATCACTCATACAGGTATTGGCGTTACAGATATAGGCTTAGTATCGGGGGATGTAGAAATAGCTGAGCAAAAAACTTTAGTCAGCGTATTAAATACTGCATTTCCAAAAGTCACACTTCACAAAAGTATCATTATAAAACAATGGCTAAAATTAGCAGTTAACTGTGTTATTAATCCACTAACGGCATTACATAATATTGATAATGGCCAAATTAATAATGATATTTTTACAACGAAGATAGAAGAGATTCTAACAGAATTTGTGGCAGTGGCTAAATGTGAGGGTGTATTGTTAAATGCCGCTGAGTTAACTAAAACAGTACATGAGGTAGCTAAGGCAACGGCTAAAAACTGCTCGTCTATGCGTTGCGATATATTAGCTAATAGAAAAACAGAAATTAATTATATTAATGGGTATATACACAAGCTAGGCTTAAAACACTCGATTGCCACACCTGAAAATACCAAACTCTTGCAAGCAATTTTTAAAAAAGAAAAAGATCACTCTGCAGGTACAAACAATAAGTAGTGCTTAGCTTAAAACTAAACACTACAACCAAGCGATGTTTATAAATTTATGGACGGTAAACCTTTACATTTTTATAGCCATTATCAATAAGATATAAAGCTTGCAGTTTACTCATTACGCCATGATCACAATAAAGTAAGTAATCTTTATCCATATCAAGATCGCCAAACTGCGTAGCTAACTTATAAAATGGAATTTCTTTAATTTCAACATCATCAAGTTCAAGTGGTTTATCATCAGTTTCTTCTGGTGAACGAATATCAATCACAACTGCGTTATCACTAATATTTTCGACCAAATCAACGGCAGTAATTTCTTCTTCCGTTTCTTTACCAATATCACGAATATCAAATACACGGGTTTCACTAATAACTTTATCTAAGATGGAAAAATCAAAATTGTCTTCTTCTTCTTCAACTTTAGACAAAACTGCTTTTACTGTTGGTTTCTTCGAAATTACACCACAATATTCAGGAATTGTTTTAGCAAAATCTTCTGTACCTATATTACGAGCAATATCAATAATATCTTGCTTATCATAGGCAGCTAACGGACGAAGAATCAGCGTATCGGTAACACGGTTAATAACATTTAAGTTTGTCAGTGTTTGGCTAGATACCTGACCTAAACTTTCACCAGTTACTAAGGCTTGAATTTTACCTTTTTCAGCTATTTTACTCGCTGCTCGCATCATCATACGTTTAAGAATTACACCCATTTGACCGTTTTCTACTTTCTCAAGTATTTCAGCAACAACAGGTTCAAAATCTACCGCAAAAAACTTTATTTTGTGAGAGGCGCCAAATTTATTCCATAAGTAATAACTAACCTGCTTAACACCCACTTCATGAGCAGAGCCACCCAAGTTAAAAAAGCAGTAATGGGTACGCGCACCTTTTTTGATCATTTGATAACTAGCAACACCAGAATCAAAACCACCAGACATTAAAGATAAAACATCTTCTTGCGTAGCAATTGGGAAGCCACCTAACCCCACATGGCGTTGAGTAACGATAAAGAGTTTTTCATTCTTAATTTCTAAATGAATCGTTACATCAGGTTTTTTTAATTTAACTTTTGCTGATTCAACATGTTGATTTAAACCACCACCAACATACTGCTCAACTTTTAGAGAATTGAAGTCGTGCTTACCTGTACGTTTAACTCGTACACAAAATGTTTTGTTTTCAATTGTTTTCGCATGAACTGCTAACGTTTTTTCATAAATATTATGAACATCTGTATAGTCCGTTTGCTGTACCTGTCTCTTATACACATCTGACGCTGCCGACGAAGAGGATAGTG
>CAJXUT010000169.1 GCA_913061365.1 uncultured Colwellia sp. | reverse complement strand
ATACGAGATTCCTCTACGTCTCGTGGGCTCGGAGATGTGTATAAGAGACAGAAAAAACATACCAAAAGGTCAAGTTTTTGTATTTCCTTTTAAATAACGATATGATTGAGAAATTAGGTAAATAGCAATTAAGTACAGCTAATGAAAGACATACTTTTATTTACTACTCAAATGTTGCTCTGTAAAAATATGACAGCCCAAAATGTAATGAACAAGTTATGATAAAAAAAACTAAGCCCAAAAAAATTAGAGAAGTTAGCGTTGATAAAATATTGTCAGCTGCTCAGGATGAGTTTATTTTACAAGGCTATAAAGGTGCTACCGTGCAAGCTATCGCTGACAGTGCTGGCATGCCAAAAGCTAACGTTTTATATTATTTCAAAAATAAAGAAAATATTTATCATGCTGTATTAGAGCAAACATTAAATATGTGGGATGAAGGCATCGGCGATATTTTACTGGAAGACGGCCCCAAGCTTGCTATCGAAAAGTTTGTTAAAGCAAAAGTAATCATGTCTTTTACCAACCCTAAAGCATCTAAGATTTATGCAATGGAAATTATACAAGGAGCACAACATTTACAGGAGTTTACACGTAGCTACCTTCATCAATGGGTGCAAAGTAAAGCTGAAATTTTTCAATGTTGGATAGATAAAGGTCAAATGCAACCCATTGATCCCGTCAGCCTTATATTTCTTATTTGGTCATCAACACAACATTATGCTGACTTTGACAACCAAATATTAACCATTAAGAATCAAACTGATTACACCGAAAATGATATTACTCAAGTAACCGATTTTCTAACAAATTTCATTTTACGTGGCTGTGGTCTGAAGTAATGAAGCTATCTTTTTTTCGCTCTATTACAACGTTAGCCATTTCTGTATTGTGCAGTTTAGCTATTTCAACTAAAGGTATCACAACAGAAATGCCACAGAAGCTAAGAGTAGCCACTTTTAATGTTAGCATGGAGGCATTAAATTATGGCGACAATAAAACATTTGATGCTACAAATATTGACAGCAATGAACTAAGCCTTGCTTTACAAGCCAACCATCCACAAATTAGAAATATTGCAGAAATAATTCAACGTATTAACCCTGATATTATATTGTTAAATGAGTTTGATCGCATTGACAACAGCGCTAATAACATTCGTGATTTTATCAATAATTACTTAGGGGTTTCTCAACATAATCAACAAACAATTAATTATCCTTATTTTTATCAAGGTAAAGTCAATACTGGTGTAAAAATTAATAGCAAATCTAACCGCGATAAAACAAATAAAATATTACCTGTTGACGCCCATGGTTTTGGTTATTTTGTTGGTCATTATGGAATGGCACTATTATCTAAATACCCAATTGAAACAAATATTCTAAGAACATTTCAAAAATTTAAATGGCATGACATGCCTAATGCATTAAAACCTATTACCCCTAATACAAAACAGCCGTGGTACACAGAAGATATTTGGCAGGCACTGAGGTTATCATCTAAATCACATTGGGATATTCCTATAAATGTTAACGGTGAAATAGTACATATCCTTGCCAGCCACCCTACTCCTCCAGTTTTTGATGGACCAGAAAACCGTAATGGAAATCGTAATCATGACGAAATTCGCTTCTGGTTTGATTATATTAATATTAAGCAAGGTGATTATATTTATGATGATGATCATAAAAAAGGTGCTATGAAAACTAATCAACGGTTTGTCATTGTAGGCGATCAAAACGCTTCTACTGTTGAAGGTGATGCCATAATGACAAAGACAAGCCAAGGCATCATTGCCCTTTTAAATAGCGATAAAATTCAAGATCCTCTTCCAACAAGCGCTGGTGGTAAAAATCATTCAATAGGAAATAAGTACAGCTTATATCACACAGCAAGTTGGGGCATGAGGGCTGATTATGTATTACCTTCAACCTATGGTTTTACAATCAAAAATTCTGGCGTATTTTGGCCACAGCAGCATGAAAATACGTACCGTTTAATCAAAAATAGGCAAGCTTCATCTGATCACCGCTTAGTATGGGTTGATTTAGAGCTGACCAATTAATAGGAAATAAATGAAACACTTTATCCCCATTTTATTACTTTCTTTAAGTACTCTATCTTGTGTTACTACGGTAACACCTGAACAAAAAAAAATGCCTAAAAATATAATTATGGTAATTGGTGATGGCATGGGTCCTGCCTTTACCACCGCCTATCGTTATTATAGTGACAACCCCAAAACAGAAGAAATAGAAGAGACTGTCTTCGATCGACATTTAAAAGGTTCATCTAGCACATATCCTGCGCCAATTTCAGGTGTTGTAACAGATTCAGCAGCCAGTGCAACCGCACTCGCTACAGGCATTAAAAGCTATAATGGTGCTATTGGCGTTGACGTTAATAAAAAAAGCGTACAAACAGTTTTAGAATGGGCAAAACTACAAGGAAAAGCTACAGGCGTTGTAGTTACTTCACAAATAAATCATGCTACTCCCGCATCTTATTTAACTCATAATGAAAGTAGACAAAACTACAATACAATTGCTGACAGCTACATAGACAATGGCATTAAAAGTGATTTATATTTTGGTGGAGGCTGGAAGTATTTTATTCGTAAAGATAGAAATATAGTTAACGAATTTAAACAAGCAGGATTTCATTACCTTGATGACTACCAAGGGCTAGAAAATTTACCCGTCAACAAACCAGTTTTAGGGCTTTTTGCTAATAGTGGCTTACCTTGGGCACTTGATGATACTAATAAGTATCGCTTATCAACTATGACCAAAGCCGCTACCACTCATTTATCTCAATATCAGAAGAGTACCACTGGTAAAGGTTTTTTCATGCTTATTGAGGGAAGTCAAATAGACTGGGCAGGACATGTAAATGATATTAGTAGTGCGATGTCTGAAATGGATGATTTTGCTAAAACACTCGAGTACTTAGAAGATTTTGTAGAAAGAAATCCTGATACTTTAGTTATTGTAACCGCTGATCATAGTACTGGTGGACTAACTATTGGAGCCAAAGGGAAATACGCATGGCAACCTGAAAAACTTCGTAGTATGAAGCATTCGCCTACGTATATTGCTAAGCAACTAATCAAACAAAAGGTTACCCCTGAGCTTGTCGAACAATTATTTAACTTTGAGTTACCTGATGATGATATTGCCTTACTTATTCAAAATAAGCATGACAAAATAATCACTAATAATACGCATATTAGCAAGCTGAGAAATGTATCAAACGTTGAGTTTTCTTTAACACTTACCGTTAAAAGAATAATAGATAAGTATACCAATACAGGTTGGACTTCAGGTGGACATACCGCTATTGACGTACCTGTATTTGCTTTTGGCAAACAAAGTAACCTGTTTAATGGTCATCAAGATAATACAGATATTGCGAAAAAGATCTTTTCACTATTAGGTAAGTAGTCATGCTCGAGTTAACAATAATCAACTGCTTGACTATTGTTAACTCTAACTATCATTTTTTTTTACAGTAAAGCGTTAAAGCGTTGAAAGCCTTGCTCAAGATCTTCGATTAAATCATCTACGTCTTCTAAACCAATGTGTAAACGAATTAATGGGAATTCAGCATTCCACTTAGTTGCACTACGAATAGAATCAAGACTAGTTATCCCTAGAATTAAAGATTCAAACCCTCCCCATGAATAGCCCATTTTAAAATGAGATAAGCCATCAAGAAATGCTGTTAAAGCTTCTCTATTTCCGCAATTTAACGTAAATGAAAATAAACCATTTGAACCATTAAAATCTCGCTTAAAAAATTCATGTCCCGGACAAGATTCAAAAGCAGGATGTAATATGGTATCAACCTCTGGTCTATCTTTTAACCAGTTAGCTACCTTCAAGGCACTTTGTTGATGCTGCTTTAAACGAACACCAATCGTTCTAATTCCGCGTAAGGCAAGATAAAGATCATCAGGCGAAGTACATTGCCCCATTAAATAACTATTATCTCGTAATTGTGGCCAATATTTATCAACGGCCGTTGCCGTACCTAACATAACATCAGAATGGCCTACAATATATTTGGTTGCTGCTTGAACACTAATATCTACACCATAGTCAAAAGGCTTAAAGTTAATTCCTGCACCCCAAGTGTTATCAAGCATAACAATACAATCATGCTTATGCGCTATAGCACTAATGGTTGGTACATCTTGTATCTCCATGGTAATTGAACCAGGAGATTCTAAAAATACAATACGTGTATTTGGTTGAATTAAGGCTTCAATTCCAGCACCAACAAGTGGATCATAGTAAGTGGTTTCTACACCCATTTTACCTAGAATTTTATCGCAGTAATCACGGGTTGGTTCATAAACACTATCAACCATCAAAATGTGATCACCACTTTTAACAAAAGAAATAATAGCATTAGTAATTGCTGCTGTACCTGATGGGTAAAGCGCACAACCTGCTCCGCCTTCAAGTTCAGTCATTGCATCACTAAAAGCAAATGCCGTAGTTGTACCACGTCTACCATATACCATCGTTTGGTTATGTCGCTCTTTTAAAGCGTTATTCATTTCTGCAACAGTATCAAATACTACGGTAGAAGCACGTGTAACACTCGGGTTTACTACACCTTTAGTCCACTTTGCCTTGCGGCCAGCAGTAACAATTTTTGTATCTTGTTTCATCTTTGTTAAAACCTTTCGTTCTTAATTCTATTAATAAGTAAAATAGCTATCTAGCCATCTAAAATATAATTATATTTATACAGTGAAATTAACCATTTTTCACCTGTTATCTTGTCAAAGATAAAATTAATTTAGTATAAGGTAGACAGTTAATTTTTGTTATTTGCTGAGATTATTTATGCCTTTCTCGTGATAGGTGAATCTTTTAATACCAATAATCTATAGATCATGAATACTGTTCTTACGACTAACCATACTGAAATTCGGTCAAAAACTGAGATATGAGTTGAGGCGCTAAAGGTTTAGAAAAATAATACCCTTGAATGTAGTCACAGCCTAAGGTAGTTAAAATATCAACTTCTTGTTTTAATTCCACCCCTTCAGCAACAACCGTAACGCCTAGCGCTTTAGCCATTGAAATAATAGCAGACACAAGTACTACATCACCTTTGACTTTTGTCATATCTGAAATAAAACTTCTATCAATCTTCAAAGTGTTAATAGGAAAACGGCGTAAATAATTTAGAGATGAATAGCCGGTGCCAAAGTCATCTAATGCTATTTTACACCCTGCATTTTGTAGTTCGTTTAGTAAAGTTATACAACTATTATTTTCAGGAGCAAGGACACTTTCGGTTAATTCAAAACATATTCTTTTAGGGTCTAAATCATAATTATTGATCGTATCAAGCCATGATGCATCATTATTAATGGTAGAAAATTCATATATTGAGCGGTTTACATTAAAAACAATATCCGTAAAGCCCATTTGTTCTAACTTTTTCAATTCTTGACAGGCTTTGTTCAGTACGATGTCACCTATTGTAGATATTAATCCAAACTTTTCAGCCATTGGAATAAATTGTACTGGTGAAATCCAAGTACCTTGATGATTCCAACGAACCAGTACTTCAAACTTTGTTACTGATTGATGCTTTAGTGAAACGATAGGCTGATATACGGTAGTAAATTCATCATTTTCAATTGCTGATTCTAACGATACTTTAAAAGCTTCTTCTGTGTTTGCCTTATCAGAGAGTCTTTGACTAAAAAACTCATAAGTATTTCGTCCATTCTCCTTTGCAGAAAACATAGCTTGTTCTGCTTTTTCAAAGAGTCTGTGTACATCCTGTGCATCTCTTTTAAAATAAGCAATGCCAATACTCAAGGTAACTTTGATATTTATACCGTCAATGATAAAAGGTTTGTTAAATGCCTTAGTCACCTTGTCAACAAAGTGACTAATAGAGTCTTGATTAATTAAGTGATTAACAAATAATGCAAAATTATCACCACTTGTACGAGCGACTATATCACTTGCTCTAATTATTGATTGTAGTCTTGCCGCTACTTGGATTAGAACTTCATCGCCAAAAGCGTGGCTATACAAACTATTGAATTTTTGGAATAAATCAACATCTATTACCAATAATGCTGCAGGAGTAGTGCATTCTGGGTAATCTAAATATTGTATGACTGAGCGCTCAATAAAAGTAAATAAAGACTTTTTATTCGCTACTTTAGTTAACTCATCAAATGAGTCTTGATATTTTATCTTTTCTTTAGCTCTATATTGTTCTGTAATATCAGTAAAAAAAGCAGTGTAATGACTTAATTCATTATGCTCATCTACAATTGCGGTAATTGAAAGCCACTCTAAATACTCTTTTCCATCTTTACGCCTATTCCAAATTTCTCCTTGCCAATGACCCTTGTCATTGATATCAGACCACATAGCTTTATAAAAGTCTCGGTTTTGTCTACCGGAGCTAAGTACATTAGGCGTTTGATTTTTTAAGTCGTCTTGAGAGTAACCTGTCATTCGCGTAAATGATGGGTTGATATAGGTGATATTTTTATCTTTATCACAAACCATAATCGCTTCATGAGCATTTTCAATAATGGTGTTAGTAAACTGTATTTTTTTTACGAAGCTACTTTTATGTAATTCTTTCTCTATCAGCCCAGAAAAAAGTAAAAAAAGTGTTTCAACTTCTTGAGAGTTACCGATGTCTTTTTCAAACAAAGCAACCAAAATTGCATCTACATGCCCTTTATTCGTTTTTAAAGGAACCCCGACATAGCCATTAATATTCATATCAACAAGAAGTTGATCATCAGGATAACATTCTTGAATATTACAACTATGAGTGCAGATAGACTCATTAGAGACTTCGGCACAAGGAGATGATTCTAATGCATAAGTAAAATTATCGACTGTACAGCCTCTATTTGCGACAGCAATTGATGTAGCATACTTTTTTTCATCATCAATCGTTGCTATAAACACAAAGTCAGCACTAATAGCACGGCTAAGCGAAACACAAATTTCATCAAAAAAGTTATCACTATTAGTATCTGATATACTTTTTACTATGTTGGTAATTCTATCTGCAATCATAAGTATATTTCACCCAAGCACGCTTTGTTTAGTAATAGATGGTAAGTCGCCTTAATACAAAAACATCAGATAAGTTTCATATTTAACAAAGTCTAAATATCAACCGAAAGTGTTTACCCTAGTTCACTTCAGCTAACTGATAATAGCCTTTACCGCTATTTTTTACTTGATAAAGAGCAGCATCAGCTTGTTTAATTATATCTTCAGATGAAGAACCACTCGAAGACGATAAGGCAATACCAATGCTAATACCTATGGAGAATTTTTTACTATCAATAACAAAGGGTTCACTAAACTCAGCTAAGATTTTCTTTGCTAGAGGTTTTAAAGAGTCTATCGAAGCAACTTTCTCTAAAAGTATCGAGAATTCATCACCGCCAACTCTGGCAATTATATCGCACTCTCTAAAAGTGCTTTTTAGCTTATTGGCCACTTCAACTAATAAGGCATCCCCCATGGGGTGACCAAAGTTATCATTAACTTGTTTAAAACCATCGAGGTCTAACATCAAAAATGCTAGTTTGAAATTTTCTCTTTTTTGACGAATTAATGAATGGTCTAGCCTTTTCATCAATGAATAGCGATTATCTAGTCCTGTCAAACTATCGGTAAGAGCGAGTTGTTTTAGTGCTTTTTCAGCTTTTTTTCTTTCAGTTATATCGAGTATTGTACCTACAATTCCCTCAACACTTTCATCTTCGGCATGAAAATAAGCTTTATGAAACATAACATCACGAGTAGTACCGTCAGCATACTTCACTTTAGCTTCATAAATTTGAGTGCCTTTTTGATCAAATAGATCTTTATCTGCCTTGTAATAAACTTCAGCTAAATCTTCATCAAAAAGCTCAAACACACTTCTGTTAATTAACTGCTCGCGTGTTAAACCAATATATTCCTCAAAAGCTTTATTACAACCTATATATCGACCTTCTGCATCTTTATAAAAAATAGGTGTTGGCGCTGCATCAATAACAGCTTGCATAAAGTGATTTTCATTATGTTCATGTGATGTCATAAAAAATCTCTCGTCATTTTGAACTTAATTCCATCATTGTTATTGTACAATCCTGATTTCGGAAAATAATAAAAGTAAAATTGAAAGCCTAATGCCTTTATCAAAAGCATTTTAATTTGGATAGAAAAGCGAAGAACTATAACAAATTTATTAAATTTAATCCTCAAACGTTTGTATATATAAACAAACATACACCCTGTCTCTTATACACATCTGACGCTG
>CAJXUT010000168.1 GCA_913061365.1 uncultured Colwellia sp. | reverse complement strand
TTAGATATACAAATTGAAGAAATAAAAACACTTAATCAGAAGAAAGCATCATTACAAGAACGTATCGATGTTGTCGAGCAATTGCAGCGTAGTCGAAATGTTGGCACGCAAGTACTTGATGAAATAGCAACGATTATTCCTAATGGTATCTATATCACGCAAATTGATAAAAAAGGTAATACCATTCAGCTCACGGGGAAAAGTGAGTCTAATAACCACTTAGCCAATATGATAAGAGCAATTGAATTATCTGACTTATTTACAGATGCTACACCTGAATCAATAACGTCAGATGATGGTTCATCTAAGTTATTGAGTAGCTTTAAAATGCGAGTGAAGATTAAAGGGTTAATTAACGACTCTGAAACTGGACTCACGCAAACTGACAATGGAGGTGGCAAATGATAAAAGTTAATTTTACTACCTTAGTGATTTACAAATATATTGAGCAGAGTGGGGTGCATTTTGAAGTTTGATGCATCGCAATTTGAAAACTTAGAGCTTGATAATATCGGTCAATGGCCTTCTGCAGCAAAGTTGGTACTAACCATCTTTTTATCTGTTGTTGTTATTGGTTTAGGTTATGTTGGTTTAGTAAGTGATAAGATAAAGCAACTCGAGCAAGTTAGCGCTGAAGAAATATCACTTAAGCAATCTTATAAAGCTAAATATCATGTAGCAGCAAATTTAGACTTGTTTAGAGCACAAATGCTAGAAGCTGAAGATATTTTTGCCAACCAGTTAAGAAGTTTACCTAATAGTCATGAAACTCCTGGTTTATTAGATGATATTACCTTTATTGGAACTATTAGCGGCTTAGATTTTGTTAAACTTGAATGGCAGCCTGAAATAAGTAAAGAGATATATATCGAATTGCCGATAGATATTGTTGTAAATGGCTCTTATCATTCTTTTGGCAATTTTGTGAGTAAAATTGCAGGGTTACCCCGTATTGTAACATTGCATGACTTTACAATAGATATGATAAAAACTAGTGACGATATGCTGAGTTTAAAGCTTGAAGCCAAAACTTACCGCTACCAAGAGGCTAAAATAAAATGAAAAAATTAGCTTTAATTACACTAATAACAGTATTAGTAAGTGGTTGTTATGATGATACGGCAGATCTAAGTGCTTATTTGCAAGAGGTTAAAGCAACGACTACTAGTCAAATAGATCCAATGCCGGAAGTGCACCCATTTAATCATTATGATTATTCTGCATCTGACTTAAGAAGCCCGTTCTCTTTACCAAAACCGGAAGTTATCCAACAAAAAATTCAACAAATGTCAGGATGTTTAAGCCCCGATCCTCGTCGACGTAAGCAACCATTAGAAAAATTTGCATTAGGTGATATCACAATGCGTGGCACAATGGGCGATGATGGAATGCTTTGGGCTTTAGTTGAAGCCTCTGACTTCACTTTACATCGAGTGGCTATAGGCAGTTATATGGGGCTATTTAATGGTCATATAACAGAAGTGAATGCGAAAAGCGTAAAGTTAATCGAACTAACACCTGATGGTGCCGGTTGTTGGATGGAACGTGAAACAGTGATTAAGATTGCTCTGTCAGAGTCTGAAGGGTAAAGGGAATACAAATGCTATTTAATAAAATAAAAAATTATAAAGATATTACTGGTGCGGCTAAAATGAGAAAATTTCATCTGTATTTTTTAACAATACTTACCATGGCTATAACCTCTTTTAACCTGAGTGCTGAATCAATAAGTGACAGCAAGTTATTAGGCCTTTTTTATAACACGATTCAAGATGATCAAATTGAATTGGTTTTTGAGTTTTCAGGTGAAATCGATGCTTTGCCGTCAGTAAAAACGTCAATGGACTCTGCTTATGTAGAGATTAGTTTTGCAGCGAGCATGTATGATGAAAAAATAAAGGAAACCTTAATTAATCATGCCGGTATTACTAATGTCATTTTAGACAATAGCTCAGGTCGAGTTGTTGCTTTGATTAATTTAGAAAAATTATCTGTATTTGATGTCGCTTTAAATGGAAATAAATTTTCTATTACCTTTAACTATGGGCAATCGGCAGAAATAGTTGAAGCACTTAGTCCAGCTGGTGAGCAATTTATTAATCATGTTGAGTCAATAGATTTTCGTTTAGGTGAAAAGAATTCTGCAGAAATTTTAGTTTACTTAAAAGATAGTATGGTTGCTGTTGATGTTAGCGATAAGTTAGGAAAAGTTAATGTTGAGTTTCATAACACAAAAATAATAGAAGATTTACTTTATAAACTTGATGTGACTGACTTTGGCACCATTGTTTCAGGCATTGAGACATTTAAAGAAGGTCGTAATGCACGCTTAGTTATCGATGCAAATGCGCTTTTTACTTTTTCACATCGCCAAGTTGATAACTTATTTATTTTAACAGTGAAAGAAAAAGAGAAGAAAGCACCAGGTTATTTAGGTGACAGTGAAGACTTTACGGGTCGAACAATTTCACTAAACTTTCAAGACATTCCTGTGCGTACGGTTTTACAAATTATTGCTGACTATAACGAATTTAACTTAATAACTAGTGACACTGTTTCGGGAAATATTACTTTACGTTTAGATGGCGTTCCTTGGGATCAAGCACTTGATATAATTTTGAAAGTGAAAGGCCTTGATAAGCGAATGCAAGGTAATATTTTGATGGTTGCTCCAAGTGATGAACTTGCTGCACGAGAAGCCCAAAACTTGCAAGCTAAGCAACAAGTTGAAGAATTAGCGCCATTGTATTCGGAATATGTACAAATAAATTATGCAAAAGCTAGTGAATTAGCGGAGCTGATAAAAAATGAAGATACCAGTATTTTATCCCCTCGTGGTAGCGTTTCGGTAGACGAACGTACCAACACATTATTAATTAGAGATACGGCTAAAATAATTGAAGATATTAAACGTATGGCTAATGTTTTAGACATTCCTGTACGCCAAGTTATCATTGAAGCACGTATGGTAACGGTTAAAGATAATATCAACGAAGAATTAGGCGTACGTTGGGGAATTACTGATACCGGTAGCGACTTTGCTACTTCAGGTTCTCTAGAAGGTGCAAATACAGCGAATACAGGTGTTGTTCCAGCATTGGCAGATCGTTTAAACGTTAACTTACCGGTAGCAAACCCTGCTGGTGTATTGGCATTTCAAGTTGCTAGGTTAGCTGATGGAACTATTTTAGATCTTGAATTAAGTGCTATGGAAAATGAGAACAAAGGCGAAATTATTGCTAGTCCTCGTATTACTACTGCAAACCAGAAAGAAGCGTATATCGAGCAAGGTGTTGAAATACCTTACCAAGAAGCCTCTTCAAGCGGAGCAACCTCAACGCAATTTAAAAAAGCAGTGTTAAGTTTAACCGTTACACCACATATTACGCCTGATAATAAAATTATATTGGACTTAGTTGTTACTCAAGATACTGTTTCAGATGTAACCAGTGGGCAAGCTCCTGCAATTGATACACAACGCATAGGCACACAAGTCTTGGTGAATAATGGCGAAACAATCGTTTTAGGTGGGATTTATCAACAATCTATTATCAGTACTGTTTCTAAAGTGCCTGTACTAGGAGATATACCTTATTTTGGTTGGTTATTTAGGAATAGTAATCAGTTTAATGAGAAGAAAGAACTATTAATTTTTGTAACTCCACGTATAGTAACCGAGCATTTTTAGCATAAATTTGTAATTTATTTGTCGTTAAGTAAGCTTTTTCTCTCACTTAACGACAATGTTACTTGCAATCTTACCCTAAGAGTTGCGATAATTACGCCCTTGAAATTTCCGAGGGAGACCTCTATAACGTCAAAAGGCACTTAAACAGATGCTGTTTATCTCCTTTTGGTATGATCTGAAACAAACGAGTATTAAGTAAATCTAATGGCAGAAAAACGTAATATCTTCCTGATTGGGCCTATGGGCGCAGGAAAAAGCACTATAGGTAGAGAGCTTGCTGACAGACTACATCTTGAATTTTTTGATTCGGATCAAGAAATTGAACGTCGTACTGGTGCAGACATTGCTTGGGTTTTTGATCTTGAAGGCGAAGCTGGTTTTCGCAAAAGAGAAGAAGAAGTAATTGAAGACTTGAGCGAAAAACAAGGTATTGTTTTAGCTACAGGTGGTGGTTCTGTAATTAGCGACCAAGTTCGTAATCGCTTATCTGCACGTGGCATCGTTGTCTATCTTGAAACTACAATCGATAAACAAGTGGCTCGTACTCAAAGAGATCGCCGTCGTCCATTGTTACAAACATCAGAAAAGCCTCGCACTGTATTAGAAAATTTAGCTATTGAGCGCAATCCTTTTTATGAAGAGATTGCTGATGTGATCATTAAAACAGATGATCAAAGTGCTAAAGTTGTAGCGCACAAAATTATTGAGCGTTTAGACTTTTAATTTTATTTTTAGTCCTTACAAGTAGTAGATACAAACATGCCAACACTTCAGCTTGATTTAGGCACCCGTAGTTACCCAATTTATATCGATTCAGGTCTGTTTAATAAACCAGACCTGTTCTCATCTCATATTCGCAATAAGCGTGTTTGTATTGTTACTAATACAATAGTAGCGCCTTTGTATCTTGAAAAAATCAAAGAACAGCTAGCTAACTTTCAATTAGATGAAGTCATTCTTCCTGATGGTGAAGCAGAGAAAAGCTTAGCTAACTTCGAACGTATCATGTCGCACTTATTAGCAAATGAACATGGTCGAGATACTACCTTGATTGCATTGGGTGGCGGTGTTATTGGTGATATTACAGGCTTTGCGGCTGCTTGTTATCAACGTGGTATCGACTTTGTACAAGTACCAACTACTGTTTTATCACAAGTTGATTCATCTGTTGGCGGCAAAACGGCTGTAAATCATCCGCTTGGCAAAAATATGATTGGCGCTTTTTATCAACCGAAAGCCGTAATTATTGATATTGATAGCCTTGATACTCTGCCTGAACGTGAGTTCAATGCAGGCATGGCAGAAGTGATTAAATACGGTATTTTAGGTGACTATGACTTTTTTGTTTGGCTAGAGCAAAATATCGATTCAATTAAAGCTGGTGATAAAGATAAACTTTCTCTAATGATAGAAAAGTGCTGTCAATGTAAAGCTGATATTGTCGCAAATGATGAAACTGAAGCTGGCGTTAGAGCATTACTAAATTTAGGTCATACCTTTGGTCATGCAATTGAAGCTGAACAAGGATATGGCAAGTGGCTTCATGGCGAAGCAGTTGCTACTGGCATGGTACTTGCTGCTAAGTTAGCAGTAGAAATGAATTTGATTGAAGTGTCAGATCTTTGTCGAATAGAATCTCTTATTAAAGCGTTTGATTTGCCTTTAGTCGCACCAAAAACGATGACGCTTGATGATTTTGTTCGTCATATGCGCCGTGATAAAAAGAATATAGGTGGTAAATTGCGTTTTATTGTACCTACAGCGATAGGTCAATCAGAAATACGTGATGATGTGACAGTGGAAATGCTTCAACAAATTCTATAATTATTCAGTGCTTTCTAAAATATAATAGAAAGCGAATGCTATAGAAAGGGTTGGGTATGTCAGCATTAGCGAATACGCGAATAAACCAAAAATTAATTAATGAGCAAGCTGATAATCGTATTGAAGGTGATATGGTAGATATATCAACAACACCAATTAGTGTTATCGCTCGCATTGATTATATACAACGCTTTTCAAAACAGATGACTGTCGTTGTAGATAACAACCCAACAGTTTACTCCAAAGTAGCACGTCAATATTTAGCTAATATTAGTCAAGAATCTAGCAATCAAGAAACCAATGTTGCCTTCGTCGCAGCGTCTAGCAAAATAAATGATATTCAAATGCGTTGCCGTTTAGTTGAGCAGCTGTTTGCAAATACATTATTCGATCCTGAACAATCACTGGCGGTGAGTGTTTTACGTTTAGCAAAAAATAACAATGGCACTATTACAGTAATTGTTGAGCATGCACAGGCATTATCATTACAAATTAAGTATGAACTTTGCCAACTTGTTGATACAGCAAAGAAAACTAAAAATAGTATCAATGTTGTAATTTTTGGTTTAGAGCAAGCAGCAATAGAAATAGGGCAAAATCGAACTATTTTTGAAAAGAAAACTAGTATTATTGATGCGAGTAGTGGACAAGTAGTTGCTTTAGATAATGCTAGATTTAAAACTGCTACAGCTGTTTTTACTCATGACATACGGCTTAAGGTCGGTTTAATATCACTCTTTAGTTTATTGATAATCGCAGCATCTTGGTACTTGCTGAATGAATATGATAGTGTCAATTTTGCAGCATTGCCTGAACCCCCTCCTGTTGTTGAGAGTCCTGTTGTTGAGAGTCCTGTTGTTATAGAGCAACAAGTTAATTTAAATGCTATTACTAAAGAAAATGAATTGGCGAGTATTTCAGATATTCACCTTGCTTTAACCGCACCAGAAAGCAGCTCTGAACTGCCTTTAAATAAAGCAAAGAGCGATGATATATTACAAGCATTGATGCTTGCTGAACCTGTTCCCACTCCCACTAAAGATTTACCGGTAGCAAGTATTGATATAAAAACTAATGAATCAACAAATGCCTCTGAAAAAGTCGAAGAAACTACCTTAATGCCTCTGAGTGTTGAAAAATCGAGTAATGTAACTGCTACGATAAATAAATTTGATGAGCAATACTATAGCAACTCAAAAGAGGGTTATGTTATACAAATAACAGGTTTTTCTGATTTAACAAGGTTACAAACATTTCAGAATGATAATAAGGCACTAGGGTATTATGTGTATCAGAAAAACTTAAATACTCAAAAATTCTATGTGGTTACTTCTAAAGTTTATAGTAATAAAGTACAGGCAAGAGAAGCGATGAACCAGCTACCACAATCGCTAAGAAATTTAGGCTCATTTTTAAAGCCTGTTTCAATAATTAAGCGTGAAATAAATACCGTTAATCAGTAATTCAAGCTACAATCCGTTCCTAAGAATATATATACTCAAATTAGTCAATAATGGATGTTTTGAGTTGGTATGTTTTAATTTAGGCTGTATTTCTCTCCACATTATGTTTTATAAAAGCATGATGATGAGTACACCATTTACTTCAAAACAAATGTTTATGTTAGCTTTAGCTACTAATAATTTATAGGTTTCTTTTGTGACTAAAGCTCAACCAATTGCTGGTATGCGATCTGCTTTGAAATGGGCGGGTGGGAAAAAAAAAGTTATTAGTGAAATAGCTAGTCTTTTACCTAAAAAGGGTAAAAAAAGATTAGTAGAACCTTTTGTTGGTGGCGGTTCTGTATTCCTCAATTTAGATTTTGATGAGTATCTATTAATTGATATGAACAAAGATCTAATTAACTTATTTAATATTATTAAAAATCAGCCTGAACAGTTTATTTCAGATGCCCAAAAGTTCTTTAATGGGGATCATAATCAGCCAGAAATATATTACGAGCTACGTAGTCAATTTAATCAATCTACTGATCCCTATGAACGGTCATTGTTGTTTTTGTATCTCAATAGACACGGTTATAACGGTTTATGTCGTTATAACAAAAGTGGAGGATATAATGTTCCTTTTGGTCGATATAAACACCCTTATTTTCCAAAAGATGAGTTAATCTATTTTTCAGTAAAAGCTCAGAAAGCGACATTCATTCAAGGTGATTTTGAAACAGCATTTTCTCAACTGCAAGAAAATGATGTTGTTTATTGTGATCCACCTTATTCCCCTATAAATCCAACATCAAACTTTACGGCGTATGCTGGAAATTCGTTTACAGATGCGGATCAAGAGCGTTTAGTTACGTGTGCAAGAGCAGCACAAAAGAAGGGAATATCAACATTGATATCGAATCATTATGTAGAGTTTACTCGTGAGTTATATAAAGAGGCAGATAGAAAAAAACTATTTCAAGTTCAACGCTCTATCAGCCAAAAAGGAAAGGGACGAGTTAAAGTAAGAGAAATATTAGCCTTATATAAATAAAACTATAATTCACTCAAGCACTTGGTATTACCAGTGAGACAATGATAAAAAGCACCGCAATAAAGATAATTACGCCAAGTATACCAACAAGAATAAAGTGACTTAACTTGCCTTGGCTAAAATCCCTTTCTCGATTTTTATTACTTTGCACTCCGAAGAATGCCGCGGCAACACTTTTAAATGTGTTAAGTAATGAAACGTTTTGATAAAACATTTGAGCTGCCTAGTCGTGATAAACGAGTAGAAACTATAATGTAATAATTTAACTAAATCTAGAAAATGAACAGGTCTATTTCTATTTAGCTACTGTCTCTTATACAC
>CAJXUT010000167.1 GCA_913061365.1 uncultured Colwellia sp. | reverse complement strand
AGATCTACACTATCCTCTTCGTCGGCAGCGTCAGATGTGTATAAGAGACAGAATCTATTTCTTCTTGTGTTACTGAAAGATCTTCTCCTCCGTATTTAAGGCAACACTTTCCACATTGATTACAATCTTTCATAGTATCTCTTGTGATAGGAACGTTTAATAACGTTACTTAATATAGCTAAATTATAACATTGTAAAAAGTTACTGTTTATTAATCTAATTAACTTTAATATTTTGATTTCTTTTAATATTCATAATAAGCTAACACACTATTCAAAGATTATTCTCTTGGCAATTTTTATTGTCAAAACATAGCGGTGCCGTCGTAATGAAGCAAAAAACAATATTGTTTGATATAAATGAGACTGTACTTAATCTTACCACCTTAAAAGGTAAGTTTACGTTAGCTTTTGGCGATGAAAATTTAATGGCCACTTGGTTCTCTATGCTTTTGCATTCATCTACCGTATGCATAGTAACCGATGTAAAAAGTGACTTTGCCACTTTAGCTAGAACTATGCTTGAATCACTCGCCGGTCGTTTAGGTATTGTGCTCACGCCGGTAGTCATTGATGATATTCTATCTAATTTCGCTAATTTACCTCCCCACGAAGATATAAAACATTCGTTGAGCAAACTTAAATTAGCAGGCTTTCATACGGTTGCTTTTTCTAATTCATCTATTAAGTTGATATCAGCTCAAATGGAAAATGCAGGCTTACAAGAATATTTTGATGATATTATTTCAGTTGAAGAAACAGGCAGCTTTAAGCCTGATCCTAATGTATATAAATTTGCGGCAAAAAAATTAAATACGCCGTTAGAGCGATTGCGACTTGTTGCTGCCCATGATTGGGATATCCACGGTGCTTTATCTGTTGGTATGCAGGGAGCTTTTATCAATCGTTCAGGCGCAATTTACCATAAACTTTATCGACAACCAGATATTTATGCTATGAACATGGAAGATATTGTTGAGCAGATAATTGCAAAAGATAATTAAACAGTACAACACCATTGAGGGTATATGAATATAAAGTCGTTTATTGATCAGTTTTCACTAATTTCTAATTTACCAAGAGAGCAACAGTTTGTATTACTAGAAAAGGCACGTGATGATGCTTGTTTACAATTAAAGTTTTTAAATTTTTCTACAATTGCTCTATTGATACGTATTATCTTTATAACCGTTATCGTAGGTGGTAGTTCGCTAGTTTTTGGTTTTTCTGCGGCCTTAACGTTATTTACACTCTTATTGAGCTTACTGTTCTCAAGAGTTGCCATCACTGAAATTAATACCCATTTGATGCTAAAAAGCTTACGTAAAATCTTAGCTGAAGACAAGTTAGCGTAAGTTTATTGAAAGCAAACTTTCTTTGATAATAATAAATTGAAATTATATTACAATGCGTAAATCAGATAAAAAAATAGATAATAAATTGAGAGTAGCATTAACTGAAATCTGTGAAATAGCATTAGAGCGTTTCAATGGCTTTGAGTGGTTAACACACGACACGAATTATAAAAACTTTCCTGCAAGTTTAAGAATAATTTGTGTATTTGATACTAATGCTAATCTTGATCTTTTTTTGGCAAGTAAAGCACGTCACGAATTTAGCTGTTTACTTCAGAAAAAATTATTTGAAATAGATGTAAATCTTATCAGTATGGCTAAACACCTTTCTTATGACTCAGAACAAAATTGTAAGCATAGTCACAATGGTAACTGGGCTATGAGACTAGCCTAGATATCACCAACATTTTTTATAAGTAAACTCAATTTGATAGAGATGATATTCCCACACCTTAGGAGAAAAACTATAAATGAATAAAGTTACGTCTAAAGAATTATTTGTTGAAGTAGCAGAGGGCTCTCTTTATCTCAAAAAATGGACACCTGAAATTATTGAGCACACTTCACCTATTGTATTGATGCATGACTCTTTAGGGAGTGTTGATTTGTGGCGTAATTTTCCAGAGCAATTGGCAAGCTCACTATCATGTGAAGTGATAGCATATGATCGTCTTGGCTTTGGTCGTTCGAGCGCTAATAAAAATAAACCCAGTGTTAACTTTGTTTGGGATGAAGCCGACTTATATTTTTCACACATAAAAAAGGCAGCTCAAATAGATACTACCTTTTTTTTATTCGGTCATAGTGTTGGGGGAGGCATGTCGATAGGTATTGCTGCCGTAGATAAAGACTGTATTGGTGTTATAACAGAATCAGCACAAGCATTTGTTGAAGACTTGACAATAAAAGGAATTGAAGAAGCCCAAGTTATATTCCAACAGCCTGAACAATTTAAGCGGTTAGAAAAATGGCATAAAGATAAAACAAGTTGGGTGCTGAGTGCTTGGATTGATACATGGCTGTCTACCGAATTTTCTAATTGGAGTCTTATGCCTCGTATTAACAACGTAACTTGCCCAACATTAGCACTGCATGGCGATAGAGATGAATACGGATCAAGGGCATTTCCTGAATACATTGCAAAAAATGTAGCAGGTAAATCATCTATGGTGATTATCGATGATTGTGGTCATGTGCCGCATAAAGAAAAAACTGAAGAAATTATCAATCACGTAAAACTGTTTATATCGCACTATTAACCTCAACCTTCGCTTAACAGCTATAACTTTTTTGGAGAATGCTTACATTGAATAGCATCGATCAATTTGTAAAAAACTGGGGCAGTAAAAATGTCATGGTTCCGATAAATCGAGATGACATTGATGAACTTGAGTCAAAGTTAGGATTATTACTGCCTGATGTATATAAATACTTAATTTCAACTTATGGTTTAGTTCATTCGCCCAATGTATTAACAAAAGTATGTGACTTAAATTCAGATGTTTCTGCTGTGCAAGATTTCTTAAGCTTAGAGGATGTCTATTCACTTTCTAAGTTATATGAAATGAGTGGTATGCCTAAAGGACATATTTTGTTTGCTTCTGACTGTAAGGGAAATATGTTTTGCTTTAAAGTGGCTGATTGTGCAAACAACCAAACAGATTTACCTGTTTGGTTTTATGATCAAGGACTTGGTTCGGTTGCAAAAGTAGCTAACTCTTTTACTGAGTGGTTAGATCAATTTAATGAACTTTAAGACAGTTACCAACAATAATGGCTTTAAATATTAAACCAAAGACGTTAATTCACCACGTAAATTGACTTGCATTAATTGACAAACCTCATCGTAAGACAAGTTTTGACTTAATAAGTAATGTAATTTGGTCAACGTTGCTTCAAGTGTCATATCGTGACCACTAATAACACCTACCTGGCTTAGTGCATTTCCAGTAGCATAGCCAGACATGTTTACCGTGCCTTTAATACACTGGCTACAATTGATCACGACAATTTCTTGCGCTTTTGCTTGTGCTAAACAACTTAGCAGTTCAGCATCTTGTGGGGCATTTCCAACACCATAACTTCTAAGTATTAAAGCTTTAACAGGTTGTCTTATCGTATTGGAGATCACTTCGCTGCTAATACCAGGATATAAATGCACAACACCGATTGGTTGAGGAGTGATATTACGTACCGTCACTTTTTTATCTAGCTCAACACACGAAGAAATCTTACCGGCAACGACATTAATATTAATTCCCGCCTCAATAAGTGGTGGCATGTTAGGCGAATCAAAGGCATTGAAACCATCAGCATAAGCTTTGATTGAACGATTACCACGATAAAGTCGATTATTAAAAAAGAGTCCAACTTCATTTATAGGGTAATTTGCTGCAATATATAAAGCATTCAGCACATTAACTTGACCATCAGAACGCAACTGACTTAATGGAATTTGTGATCCTGTCACTATAATTGGTTTACTCAGGTTCTCAAACATAAAAGACAGAGCTGAGCTAGTAAATGCCATAGTATCTGTGCCGTGTAGCACAACAAAACCATCATACTTATCATAGTTTGATTTAATATCATCAGCGATACGCTGCCAATCACCTGGGGTCATATTTGATGAATCAATTAACGGTTGGTATTCATTAATGGTAAAAGTAGGCATTTCATCACGATGAAATTCAGGTAATGAATTTATTGAATCAGTTAAATGACCATCAATAGGAACAAAACCATTATCACTTTGCTTCATACCAATAGTTCCGCCAGTATAAGCTACATAGATATGTTTTTTCATTGAGGTTTCCACTATTGAATATTACAAACAAGACATAAGGTATACATACCTTGAGGATCATTAAATTGATTCATTTTGCTAACTTCGGCTTGTAGTTGACTAATAAACTGTGTCATTGGTTGATTATTAATATTAGCCACAGACGATAAATCATTTAGTGTCACATTATCGGTCATACCAAAAGCAATATTGGCAAAAGAATACGCTTCTCCCATCATTTTTTTGATTAAGAGGTTACGTGATGAAGGCTCCTTCTTAATTATTAAGGTGTCATATTTTTCTAGTTGAGCTAAATTAGCCGCAGAGACAATAGCATCGTTCAAATTGCCTAATTCATCAACTAAACCTAATTCTTTTGCTTTTTTACCTGACCATACTCTACCTTGTGCAACAGCATCAACCTGCGACAAAGTCATATCACGATTTGTTGCCACTAAACTGATAAAATCTTGGTAGCCCTTATTAATGCTAAGCTGAAATAACTGTGACATGCCTTTTGTTAAAGGGCGAGTTGGACCAAAACCTGAAATATCTGTAGTGCCAACGCCATCGGTATGAATGCCTAATTTACTTAAAGAATCTTCAAAGGTCATCATCATGCCAAAAATACCAATAGAACCAGTAATGGTTGATGGTGAAGCAATTATTTGATCAGCCGATGCAGAAATCCAATAACCACCTGATGCAGCATAAGTTCCCATTGATGCAACTACGGGTTTTCCTGCTGTTTTTAATCGTTCTACTTCTTGACGAATAATTTCTGAAGCAAATGCACTACCGCCAGGACTATCAACTCGTAGCACTACCGCTTTTACTTCATCATTATAACGAGCTTGGCGCAGTAGTTTTGCAGTTGAATCACCGCCAATAGTTCCAGGCTTTTGTGTACCATTTAAAATAGGACCTTTGGCAATAATAACAGCAACTTTATTTTTGAAATTATTTTCTTCCGGAAGTATTGAAGAGGTTGCGGCTAAATAATTTTTGTAACCAATATGGTTATAGCTGTCACCTTTTTTATTTTTACCAACTAACGAAATTAAATCATTACGCATTTGGGTTCGTGTTTTCAGTTGGTCAATCCACTTATTTTCTAAGGCATAATTAGCAAAGCTGCTATTTGCTTTGGAAAACTTGTTTAATAAGTCTTCTATCTTGTCATCGAAGTTACTAACGTCAAAATCTCTTTGTTTAGCAACATCTACCTTATATTGCTGCCATAAATCATTTAGCCATAGGGTATTTGCTAGTTTTGCTTGTTCAGACATATCATCGCGGATAAAAGGTTCAACCGCTGATTTAAATGTTCCAACACGAAATATATGCTGATTGATAGAAAGCTTTTCTAATGCCGATTTAAAATATAAATTATAACGATCGTAACCATCGAGTAGCATAAAGCCTTGAGGATTCATCCATATATCATCAGCATGGCTAGCTAGGTAGTATTGATCTTGTGAAAAACTATCACCTAAAGCGATAATTTTTTTACCTGAAGTTTTGAAGTGAGTTAAAGCTGAACCAACATCTTGTAATTTACTTAATCCAGCTGATTTTAAGCCTGAAAGTTGTAAAACTAATAACTGTACCCGATCATCATTTTTAGCTTTCTCAATGACATTTAGAAGATCTGCAAGTAATACTTCAGGATTGTCTTCTTTTTCATCTAATGCCTCCATTAAAAAGGCATCCATTGGATTCACTTCTCGTTTTTGTTCAACTAAGTCTCCTTGTAAATTTAATACCAATGCAGACTTGTTTGGCACAATAATCTGATCTGCATCACTAAAAATAGCAATGAGAAAGCCAACGAAAAGTAAAATAAAAATTGAGTTTAAAACAACCGAGCGTGTTAGGGTGAATAAGCCCCAAATGCCACTTACAATACGTTTACATAGGTTTACTAACTTACTCATAAAATCATCTATCAATATTAAATAACTAATTAACATTATCTTAACCTAAATGGCAGCAAATTAGACTAGGTAGATTGTAAATAAATAAGTCTTTTCCTTACTAAAACTACAGTTTTATACCTTTTTAATAAATAGATGAAAGTATTTTTAAGTTTGCGGGTTCTTATTAGTTAGAACCTTGAATGTAAATAAATGTAACTCAATAGAGATCAACAAAAATGTCTTTACTACTGTCAACTTATAATAATTTTTTGAATAAACTACCTAACTTTAATGGCGTTCCTGCTTTATTGTTACGTTTATACCTAGCTCCTATCTTTATTATGGCTGGGTTTAGTAAAACTCAACTACTTAATGAGGAAGTGACAGGGATTGCTTCTTTTATGGCAGATCCTAATATAATTGCTTGGTTTGGTAACAGTGAATGGGGCTTAGGTTTACCATTTCCTGCGTTGTTAGCAAACCTCGTTATTTTAGTTGAATTTTTTGGTGGTTGGTTATTGCTTGTTGGTGCATTTACCCGATTAATTTCTATTCCTTTAATGTTCACAATGATTGTTGCTGCAACAACCGTACATGCGCCAAATGGTTGGTTTGCAATAACTCCAACTAATCCTGATACAAGTGCTGCAAAAGTATTGACTTGGGTAGGTATTGAGCAAGCTGAAGCGAGTTTAGAAAATAGTAGAGAAACAAGTAGACGTATTGAAGCAATGAAAAGTTTACTTGAAGAAAATGGTAACACTGATTGGTTATATGAAAACGGTAATATTGTGGTACTAAACAACGGTATCGAATTTTCAGCAACCTACTTTATTATGCTTTTAGCGTTATTCTTTATTGGGGCAGGTCGATTCACAAGTGTTGACTATTACATGGCGAAACTATTCTTCAGTAAAAATGAACGAGTTCTAAATTAAAGTAATACATGAAAAACAACAATAATTAAGTCAGTTTTCACATAGTGTGGAAACTGACTTTTAGTATCAGCCCTTATCAACTAGCTTTTTCATGAGAAGTTCACCCCAATGATATATCGCTAACCCAAGAATAATTAAAAAAGCACCTAATAATATTTTATTACTGATGACTTCATTATTAAGTACTGATCCCAAATACAGTGCAATAACAGGTGTCACTAATGTTATTAGGGCAACTGTGCTAGGTGTTAATTTTTGTAATACAAAGAAGTAAGCAAAAAATCCAATTAATGAGCCAAATATTCCTAAATATATTGTTGACCAAACAGATCTTACTTGCCAATCACTCATGTCTAAACTTCCATCGAGCAATAGCCAATTAATAATAAATAGCGGTAGTGAAACAATTAACGCGCCTACTGTTGTTGACAGCGGATGAATAGCCAAAGAAATACTTTTAACTAATACGCCGCTTAGGCTAAAAAGAAAAACAGCCGTTAATATGAAAACTAAGCCATAAATGCTATTACCTTCCAATGAAAATTTGTCTGAGCAAACTAAGGCTAAACCCACTAAAGACAGTAACATAGAGAGCTTACGTACAATTGATATTTTAGGCTCAGCAAGGATCCTTCTAGCAAGTACCGCTGAAAATACAGGTGCTAACCCAAAAGACAGCGATAAAATACCTGATGATAAATAACCTGCAGCCAAATACGAAAATGACATACCACCAAAAATACCTAATGCAGAATAGGCGTATAACTTAACTGCTTGTTTATGCCACGGTAATTCAATTCTACTTATCAGAATAATAAAAAATCCAAGTATCACTGCGATTAGCATGCGCAGTAGAACAGCCATTGTTGGATCAATTGTCTCACTGCTCCATACAATAGCTAAAGGTGTGGTAGACCAAATCAGTAATACTGCTAAATAGGCAACCGTTACTTGCATTTCATATTCCTTTTATCCTTTCGATAGGTATTATTTATTATTGGTTAATAAATTTTTGAAATAAAAAAAGCCGCAAAATGTAAATCTTGCGGCTCAAATAATATGTTTTGTAATGTTCTAATTAATTTGAATTCACCGCATAAAATGGCCACAGGCGAATGACCTGCTTTTTGCAACATAAAGTTACAAGCATTAAGTGTTGATTGAACACAAAATTACAAAGGGTAGAGGTGTTATTCATAATATTATTGTATTAATAACTTTTTTAATTTAATTAAATAGATGAACAATTATACTGCTGTTAGTACAACGTTAAGTCAAGAGAAAATCATTGTATCTGTTTGATTTATTTATATGATAGATAATTGATTTATAGCTGTCTCTTATACACATCTGACGCT
>CAJXUT010000166.1 GCA_913061365.1 uncultured Colwellia sp. | reverse complement strand
TCTACACTATCCTCTTCGTCGGCAGCGTCAGATGTGTATAAGAGACAGGTATAAACACCGCTTAATTGCTTGTTTTTAAGGCAAAGGAAGACATAGGGCATACTCCCAGAATATTGATTATTTAGGCATAGGCTTTTGCTACGCGCTTTTGAATGATGTTTAATCTCCAAGCGAGTAATATTGCAGCAGTAGTTAAACCGGTAATAAATCCAATCCAGAAACCATAAGCGCCTATTCTTGGAATGATCCAATCAGTGACTCCTAAAATAACCCCAACGCTTAAACCAACTAACCAATATGAAACAAAAGTTATATATAAAATAGATTTGGTATCTTTATACCCTCTAAGCGCACCTGCAGAAACAACTTGTACCGTATCTGAGAATTGATATAACGAAGCGAGTAACATCAGGTTAGCTGCTAACGCAATCACGCGCTGTTCGGTGCTGTATATAGCTGCAATATATTCCCTAAAAATAACGGATATAGCGGCAGTAAACATAGCGAGTATCAAACCTAATATGATTGAATATAACGTATAATCTTTAGCTTGCTGCGCATTCTTATGCCCAATGGCATGACCAACTTTTATTGTTGTTGCCATCGCTAGGCTAAGTGGAACCATAAATATTAGCCCAGTAAAGTTGAGGGCAATTTGATGACTTGCGACAACTTCGGCGCCAAAAGGTACCAAAATAATGGCAACAATAGCGAATAAGCTAACTTCAAATAATAATGAGAGTGCAATAGGTATTCCTAACAGTAATATTTGTTTAATTTCAATTAAGTCAGGTAAATAGAATTTATCGAATAAGGATGCCTTTTGTAATATTTTTGAATGGTAAGTATAAATGAGCATACTAATAAACATGGCCCAATAAACTAATGCTGTAGCAATACCACAACCAGCACCTCCTAGGGCAGGTGCACCAAATTCACCATAGATAAAAATATAATTGGCAGGAATATTAATGGCTAAACCTATAATGCTTATTATCATTGTCGGTTTAGTGTACGACAGCCCTTCAGAGTAGTTTCGTAATACAAGGTAGAGACAGTATCCAGGTGCACCCCACACAATATATTGTAAATAGTCGAATAATAGAGGCTTTAGGTTGGCTTCTAATTCTATATTAGGAGATATTAGAGGCGTAATAATATAATAAATTCCAATAAGCATTAAGCCCAGCGCTAGGGCTATCCACCCCGTTTGATAGGTCTGTTCACTTATTGCAATATAGTTTTTTGCACCTGCATGTTGAGAAACAATAGCGGCAAGTGCCATGATTAAACCATATACGGTTAATATCAATGGCAGCCAAATACTATTGGCTACCGCTACAGCCGCCATATCAATAGCACTCACTCGGCCCGCCATTACAATATCAACAAAGCCCATTAAGTTTTGAATTAGTTGGGCTATTAAAATCGGGTATGCGAGTTTAAGCAAACTTTTTGTATGAGTGAAAAAAGAAGTAAAGTTCATGACGCTTAAAGAATAAAAGAAAATATAAGAAGCGCCATGTTATTGAAGAAGGTCTCTTCAAGCAAGCATTACTAATGTAATTCTATAAAATGTAATTTTTTAAAAAACTTGCTCATCATCACTATCAATAGTTAATTGTATTTTTTGATGATATTCATCAATATGAAGGTGACAATGAATTTCTTTGCAACAAGCAGGGCACTCATCATAATAGTCTTGATCACCGCCTGATGAATCAATGGCGATTCTTATGTTATGTCCGCAATGGGGACACTTTATAGGTTGTTCACTAATACTCTTGGTCATAATACTCACCAATGATTTAATAGCTATTTAAGACGTTTATTCGTAGCAGTAAGTATAGTTTGTTTGATTAAAACAACCACTTTATAGAAAAATTTTGTGGCGAAGTTATGCTTTTATCTTATTTTTTAAACCTTTAGAGAAGCTTTTTACTTTAAAAGTGAAGTAAATGGTTAAATGAGAAATAGAGATTACTTTTCAATTTCTAAATATTTTAGCTTATTAGGAATGCCATCCCATTCTTTTGCATCAGCAGGTGGGGCTTTTACTTCTGTGATTCTTGGCCATACTTGAGCAAGCTCAGCATTTAATTGAATGAACTCTTTTTGATCTTCAGGAACCTCATCTTCTTGAAAAATTGCACCAGCAGGACATTCAATTGGACATAAATCACAATCAATACAATCATCTGGACTGATTACTAAAAAATTAGGTCCCTCATAAAATGCTTCTGCCGGACACACAGCCACGCAGTCGGTGTATTTGCAACGAATACAATTATCGGTAACAACAAAGGCCATGTTTGACTCTATAGACAGTAAATAATGTTGGCGATCATACCTTTCTTTTCGTTAAATTCAATCTCTTGTTTTAACTGAGCATAACTATCAGGTAAAATGGCGCAAAATTTATTACTTCTTTTATATTTTGGATTTCAAACCATGTTGCGCCTCACCGATATTAAATTACCGTTAGATCACCAAGCTGATGCCATTGAGCAAGTTATACTTAGCAAATTGGCGATAACTAAAGATGAATTAATCGACTTTAATGTTTTCAAGCGTGGTTATGATGCGCGTAAAAAGAAGAATATTATACTCATGTACACGCTTGATGTTGAAACTACTGTTGATGAGAAATTACTTGAACATTTTAGTAAAGATCCACATGTGAAGTTAGCACCAAACATGGAATATAACTTTGTTGCAAGTGCGCCAGAGCATATTAAGCAACGTCCTGTTGTTATTGGCATGGGACCATGTGGTTTATTTGTTGGCTTAGTTTTAGCACAAATGGGGTTTAAGCCGATAATTCTAGAACGTGGTAAAGAAGTACGTGAACGTACAAAAGATACCTTTGGTTTTTGGCGCAAGAAAATATTGAATACAGAATCGAATGTTCAATTTGGTGAAGGTGGCGCAGGTACTTTTTCTGATGGCAAGCTTTATAGTCAAGTAAAAGATCCAAAACATTATAGTCGCAAAGTATTGAATGAGTTTGTTGAGGCAGGCGCACCAGAAGAAATTTTATTTGTGAGTAAACCGCATATAGGAACTTTTAAATTAGTGACTATGGTTGAGAAAATGCGCGCGAAGATTTTTGAGCTAGGCGGCGAAGTACGCTTTGAAGAAAGAGTTGACCAAATTCACTTTGAAAATGATGACTCAATTTCATTTGATGAAGAAGCACTTATAGATTTCAGCGCAAAGCAAGTTACTGGTTTAACCTTAGCGAGTGGTGAACATATTGAAACACAACATATTGCTTTAGCAATTGGCCATAGTGCTCGTGATACTTTTAAAATGCTTCATGATGAAGGTGTATATATAAAGGCTAAACCATTTTCTGTTGGATTTAGAATAGAGCATGAACAATCAGTGATTGATGAAGCCCGTTTTGGTAAAAATGCAGGAAATGAAATTTTAGGTGCAGCTGATTATAAGCTAGTTCACCATTGTAGTAATGGTCGTTCTGTTTACAGCTTTTGTATGTGTCCAGGTGGTACAGTAGTCGCTGCTGCTTCAGAAGAAGGGCGCTTAGTGACTAACGGTATGAGTCAATACTCTCGACACGAACGCAATGCTAATAGTGCTATTGTTGTAGGCATTGAACCTAAAGATTTCACGCAAGGTAAATTTGCCGCTCAAAATGATTCTGTTTTAGCTGGTATTGAATTTCAGCGTCAATTAGAAGAACAAGCCTTTAACATGGGCGGTGCAACTTATGATGCCCCCGTTCAGCTTGTTGGTGATTTTCTAGCAGGTAGAAAAAGTGGTGAGCATGGCAGTGTGACACCTTCGTATAAACCGGGTGTTACTTATTGTGATTTAAGTGAAGCTCTACCTGATTATGCGGTCACGGCTATTAGAGAAGCGTTGCCAGCATTTGAAAAGAAAATTAAAGGCTTTTCTATGGACGAAGCAACATTAACAGCTGTAGAGACGCGCACGTCATCACCTATTCAAATTACACGTGATAGACAAACATTTGAAAGCCTAAATGCAAAAGGCTTATATCCAGCAGGCGAAGGTGCTGGTTATGCAGGTGGTATTCTATCAGCAGGTATTGATGGCATTAAAATAGCGGAAGCTATTGCATTGTCGATAGTAGGAAAAAATTAGGCTTAGCGCTATTCTAGTAAACTTTTAACAACCCCCTAATATCACCTTTAGGGGATAAGTTATATTTTAGCGTATTTACTGATACATAAAGTAAACTATACAACTTGGCTTATTGTATTCGATGGGGTTGGCTGCCAAACACCTGCTCCATTATGTGCTAGGTGATTAATTCCCTGATCTAACACTTTTGTGCCAACGTTAATTGAGCTTTCAGGTGGGCTGATTAAGAATCCTTGAATATACTTAACATTTAACGATTTTAATAACTCAAGTTGAGTAAGATCTTCAATTCCTTCAGCAACTACTTTCAAATCAAGTTGGTGTGACATATCAATAATTGATTTTAATATTTTTCTATATTTAGAACTGCCTGTCGCTTCGTCAATAAACATTTTATCTATTTTTAATATATCTACCGGCAATGTTGCCAATATAGCTAATGAACTGAATCCTGTACCAAAATCATCTATGGCGATACAAACACCTTCTTGGCGAAGTTTTTCTAACTCTAGGATAATCTCTTCTGATATATCAAGAAAACACGATTCAGTAATCTCTAACATGAGTGATGAAGGTGGAAGTCCCGTATTGGACAAGGTACCCATAACCCATTGATATAGTGGGCGATGTTTAAGTTGAATAACAGAAACATTCACTGATATTTTCGTTTTTTTCATGCCTGCGTTATACCAAGCAAACATTTGACGGCAAGCTTCACTTAATATCCAGTCGCCTAATGGGAGAATTTGATTTGATTCTTCTGCAATAGGGATAAACTCTATTGGAGTAACAGCACCTTCTATTGGGTGTTGCCACCTAACAAGTGCCTCAAAATAACTAATAATACAACCATCAACATGAATTATAGGTTGAAAGGTTAAATAAAAGTTATTGCTGGTTATTGCTAACCTCATCTCTTCTAATAAATAGTGATAACGTCGTAATTGGCTGCCCATTTCTGGAGAGTAAATCTTGTATATACCTCGTCCATCTTTTTTAGCCCGGTACATTGCAACATCAGCTAATTGGACCAAGGCATTTGGTTTGTCGGCACTTTCGGGATATAAGGCAATGCCAATACTCGCACTTATTTTAATAGTCTTATTGCCTAAAATGAAATCACGCTCTAATTCTGTTAATACATATTGAGCGATATTTACCGCAAATTCAGCGCCATCTATATGGTGTAGAAATATAGTAAATTCATCTCCACCTAATCTTGCTAAGTTCTTTTCAAGGTTAGTTGTTTTAGAGCTAAAACCTAGTTTATTACTTCGAACTATCGATTTAAGCCGCTCAGCGACTTGAATTAATATTTCGTCCCCAAATGAATGACCGAAAGAGTCATTAACTTTTTTAAAGCCATCAAGATCAATAAATAACAAGCCACTTTTTTGGTTGTCATCGTCTATTATTAGTTGCTCTTCTATATGCTCTAAAAAGGTATGGCGATTTGTTAATTGTGTTAACTTGTCGCAAAAGGCACTCTGCTCAGTGTCTATTTTATATTGAGTTGCATATCTTGCTATATTTTCGAGCGCATAATTTAGGTTTACTAAAATTGATTGTTGTTTTTTAGGTGACTGCTTTTGCCCAAAAGTTTCCGCAATTTCATTAGCGGTATTAAGCATACTATCAAGCATGTTTCGCAGTTTAACTCTCTGGTAATTTGAAATTAAAAAATAAGCAATAAAGGCAAAAATAAGTAATGCCAGAGCAGGGTAAAAAACACTTAAAAAAATACTTAATATAATGTGGCTAAGAGGAACAATTAACCAATGCTCATTTTCTTTTACTATTTTTACAACGAGTTTACGATCAGGACTCTTTGCTAAATCTTCAAGAAAGAGAAAATTAGCAACATGAGTGTTAGCTTCAGACAGTTGCTGTTGAGGTAATTCGTATGCAATGGCAGGAGGAATAGCTTTAAGAATATCGACTTCTTTAGATAAGATAGCAATGAAAAAAATGTATACCGTAAGCAAAAATAATAGAAATAGGAGGCTTACTGTTTGCCAGTATTTAACAGTGATACTTTTCATACCCTAATACAATCCTTATTTAGGAGCGTGCGATAGCGTGAACACTAATTTTGATACTTTTGAATTATTGAACTTGTTTTATACAATTGAAAAATTATGTTGCAATAACAGCATAGCGATTAAGCGTTTTTATATCAAGTGATTGAAGTCAATCTAGAATGATTTCTAGCTAGTATATATGAGTTGAATTGCCATATTTCTAGCGCGAATAAGAACGAACAGGGAGTAATTTATTCAGCATTTAACTCATCGTCTTATTCATTTGAAAATATTCATAAACTTTCGATAGAACATGTAGGCAATTACTGTACTTAAATTGTGTTTTCAGTTACCCTACAGCGAATTTATTACCGTAAAGTAATTGAAGTATTTATATTGAAGTATTTATATTGAAATATTTAACAGTAATAGTAAGTAGTCTGCCCTAACATAATTTAAATCAAGTGACACTTCGTATGTGCCACCACTGAACAAGGAAACTTCATGCCTGTAATAACTCTCCCTGATGGTTCACAACGATCTTTCGAACAAGCAGTATCTGTAATGGATGTTGCCTTAGATATTGGTCCTGGTCTTGCTAAAGCAACGATTGCTGGTCGTATCGATGGAAACCTTGTTGATGCTTGTGAATTGATTACTCAAGATGCTGCTTTACAACTTATAACCAGTAAAGATAGCGAAGGTCTTGAAATCATTCGTCACTCATGTGCACATTTATTAGGGCATGCGATCAAGCAATTATACCCGAATGTTAAAATGGCTATCGGACCAACAATTGAAAATGGTTTCTACTATGATGTAGATCTTGAAGAGTCAATTACTGAAGATGATTTAGCTAAACTAGAAAAGCAAATGACCACACTTGCACGTACTGGCTATGAAGTTGTTAAAAAAACAGGTTCTTGGCAAGATGCTTATGATGCCTTTACTGAGCGTGGCGAAACATACAAGCTAGAAATTCTTGATGAAAACATTGAGAAAACTGACACGCCTGCTTTATATCATCACCAAGAATATATTGATATGTGTCGTGGTCCTCATGTTCCAAGCATGCGCCATTGTCATCATTTTAAATTAATGAAAGTAGCCGGCGCTTATTGGCGTGGTAATTCAGATAATAAAATGTTGCAACGTATTTACGGAACTGCATGGGCAGATAAAAAACAACTTAAAGCTTATATAGTACGTTTAGCTGAAGCTGAAAAACGTGATCACCGTAAAATTGGTAAAACATTAGATTTATTCCATTGGCAAGAAGAAGCGCCGGGCATGGTGTTTTGGCACAATGATGGTTGGACTATTTACACTGAGTTAGAAAAATTTGTTCGTGAAAAATTACGCGAATATGATTATGACGAAGTTAAAGCGCCATTGATGATGGACAGAAGTCTTTGGGAAAAATCAGGTCACTGGGATAAATATGCTGATGGCATGTTTACCACTGAATCTGAAAAGCGCGAATACGCAATTAAACCGATGAACTGTCCAGGTCATGTGCAAATATTTAACCAAGGTTTAAAATCATACCGTGATTTACCATTGCGTATTGCTGAATTTGGTTGTTGTCATCGTAACGAACCTTCAGGTTCATTGCATGGCTTAATGCGTGTACGTGGCTTTACTCAAGATGATGCCCATATCTTTTGTATGGAATCACAAGTGCAAGCTGAAGTAACCAAGTGTATTGAAATGGTTTATGACGTATATGGTTCATTTGGCTTTGAAGATATTGTTGTTAAGTTGTCAACACGTCCAGATAACCGTATCGGTAGTGATGAAATTTGGGATAAAGCTGAAGCAGGTCTTGCGCAAGCCTTAACTGATAGCAATATTAAGTTTGAATACCTACCTGGTGAAGGTGCTTTTTACGGACCTAAAATTGAATTTACTTTAATGGATTGTTTAGGGCGTGCTTGGCAATGTGGTACGGTGCAATTAGATTTTGCCTTACCTGAACGTTTAGGGGCAACTTATGTTGGTGAAGATAACGAGCGATATATTCCTGTAATGATTCACCGAGCAATTTTAGGATCATTAGAGCGCTTCATTGGTATTTTAATTGAAGAGTTCACGGGCAAATTCCCAACGTGGTTATCGCCAATTCAAGCAACAATCATGAATATTACCGATAAACAGGGTGGATATTGTGAAAAAGTTGTTAAAAAACTAAAAGAAAGTGGATTTAGAGCAAAACTA
>CAJXUT010000165.1 GCA_913061365.1 uncultured Colwellia sp. | reverse complement strand
CGTCTCGTGGGCTCGGAGATGTGTATAAGAGACAGGATAAAGAGATGGTTTCTATTTTAGATGTTGAAAAAATATTAAATGAAATTAGTCCTGTTTCTACTGAATTAAGTGAAGATGTGGTTGATGAAAGTGTAGGTGAAGAATTAGGTGAGCGATTAGTCATGATTGCTGATGACTCTACCGTTGCGAGGAATCAAGTTAAACGTGCACTTGAGCCATTAGGCATAAAAATGGTGTTAGCAAAAAATGGCCAAGACGCTTTAGATCAGTTACTCGCTATTACTGAAACATGTGAAAATAGTATTACAGAAAAAGTTGCCTTGATGGTTTCAGATATTGAAATGCCGGAAATGGATGGATACACCTTAACAGCTGAGGTAAAAGGGAATGAGCGCATGGCAAAAATGCCTATTATTCTCCATACCTCATTAAGTGGTGTATTTAATAACGCTATGGTAGCAAAAGTTGGTGCAGATGATTTTATTCCAAAATTTCAGCCTGATGAATTAGCTACAGCAGTAAAGAAATGGCTTAACCATAGTGCATAAACGATTTAAATAGAATTTTAGGAAGTAGTTATAGTGTCAAAAAGAGAACTGGACGACAGTAGTTATCATCAATTTAGAACGTTTTTAGAACAGCAGTGCGGTATTGTTCTTGGTGATAAAAAACAGTATTTAGTCAAAAGTCGTTTAGCGCCATTAATGAGTAAGTTTGATGTCAACTCTATTGGTGAATTAGTTAGTCGTACTTTATCGCCTGTTGAAAGGCAGTTACGTGCTGCTGTAATTGATGCGATGACCACTAATGAAACGCTTTGGTTTCGTGATGATTATCCATTTAAATTATTGCAGAGCAAATTGTTACCTGATTTTGCCGATCGTAAAACACCCGTAAAAATATGGTCTGCAGCGAGTTCTTCTGGGCAAGAACCTTATTCAATTGCGATGTCAGTATTAGAATATCAACAGCGTAACCCTGGTGCTTTTAAGCGCGGTGTGCAAGTGATTGGTACTGATATTTCTAACACAATGTTAGAACATTGTAAGTATGGCCATTATGACTCACTTGCTTTAGCCCGTGGATTATCGCCTGAGCGTAAAAACCAGTTTTTTGAGCAAGGTGATAATGGCATGTTGAAGGTTAAGGATCAGGTTAAAAAAATGGTTAATTTTAGGCCCCTTAACTTACTTAATAGCTATAGTTTAATGGGACGTTTCGATATTGTTTTTTGTCGTAATGTTTTAATTTATTTTTCACCAGAAATTAAAGCACAAATAATCAGTCAAATTCATGGCACTTTAAATGAAGGCGGCTATTTATTTTTGGGTGCTTCGGAATCTCTTTCTGGTTTAAATGATAATTTTAATATGATTAGGTGTAATCCCGGTATTGTCTATCAAAAGAAATAGTACTGACATTATTACTTAAAGCGTGTGATATAAAATTACTTATTTACTTCACCAAAATACCTACCTGTATAGCAACAAACTCTATAGCTAAGCTTTGTTTTATTAAAGCTTAGCTTAATACTACCCTTGTGTTTCAGTCGTACTAAAAGCAACAATCCACTCTATATATTGTCTACTTCCCCCTTATTGCTCTATATATCATCCTCATTAATGCATGTATCACCACTTATCTTTAACTAACTATTGGCACAAATATTGAATATTTAAATGTTAAGTGTAATTAACGGTAAGTTATTATGGCCATTGGATTTGATAAAGGGTTTGAACTTCATGCGCAGGGGATGCAATTACGTTCCCAACGCGCTGAAGTAATAGCAGGTAATATTGCTAATGCAGATACCCCAAATTATAAAGCAAAAGGCATGGATTTTAACAAAGCTATGCAACAAGCCAGTTTACAGCAGCAAATGGGAATGAGTCGTACAAACTCAAAACATTTTGATGTGCGTACTGAATTGAATAATAACGTTGATTTTCGGATGCCAGATCAGCCAGATACAGGTGATGGTAATACTGTCGATGTACAAGTGGAACGAAACTTGTATCTAGAAAATTCATTAGAGTACCAAGCAGGTTTACAATTCCTTAACGGCAAGATAAAAGCGCTGCAAAAAGTGATTAGTGGAGGCAGGTAATTATGAGTTTATTTAGTGTATTTAATATAACAGGCAGTGGTATGAGCGCCCAATCTGTGCGCTTGAACACAACAGCAAGTAATATAGCCAACGCCGACAGCGTCAGTAGTAGTGTCGATGAAACATATCGAGCACGTCATCCTGTCTTTGCCGCAGCTATGCAAAAAGCTGCCGCAGGTCAAGAACAAGACAGTAGTGTAGGCGTACAAGTACTTGGTGTGGTTGAAAGTAATAAACCACTAAATGTTGAATATGCACCGGAACATCCTATGGCAGACACAGATGGTTTCATTTATAAGCCTAATGTTAATGTTATTGAAGAAATGACCAATATGATTTCTGCTTCTCGTTCATATCAAACAAATGTGCAGTTAGCTGAATCGGCTAAGAATATGTTGAATAAAACCCTAACGCTTGGACAACGATAAGCTATTAGAGGATAGGAGTATATTATGGCTACAGTTTCAGGTGGTAATGTATTAGACGGTATTCGTTGGCAACCCGAAACGGTTCCCGTTGCCGATGAAAATGATAATGGGATGCTTACACAGGCAGACTTTTTTGCATTGTTAACTAAAGAATTATCAAATCAAGATCCCACTAAGCCAGTGGATAATAATGAAATGATTTCTCAAATGACGGCTTTTTCTACTACAGATGGTGTAAATCTATTAAATGATCAATTTACTTCGTTTGCTAGTTCAATGACATCAAGCCAAGCATTACAAGCATCTTCTTTGGTTGGACGCAGTGTGCTAGTCGAAGACAATGTTTTTGGGATGGCAGAAGGTGAACCCGTTAAAGGAAAAATTGTTTCTGAATTAGCTGCAAGTAACGTCAATATTTATGTTGAAAATATTGCCGGTGAAATTGTTCAAACAGTTCCTGTTGGCAACATTAGCGCAGGTGGCTCTACCTTTACTTGGGACGGACAAACAGCAAATGGAGAAGCTGCACCAGCAGGTGCATATCGTTTTCGGGTGGCTGGTTTAGTAGACGGTCAAGCCTCAGAAATACAGAGCATGACTTACCGAAAAGTTGACAGTGTAACCTTAGCGGGTGCTAACGGAAGTATTTTATTAAACCTAAATGGTGGCAGCTCAATGGCCTTGGCCGATGTAGTTGAAGTATCACAAGGCTAAAACAGAATTTTTAAGAGGATTAAATTATGTCATTTAATATAGCATTAAGCGGATTAAACGCTGCACAAAAAGATCTTGACGTTTCATCAAATAATATCGCCAATGTTAACACCACTGGTTTTAAAGAGTCTCGTGCTGAGTTTGTTGACGTGTATGCTGCATCATTATTATCATCAGGCAAAACTAAAGTGGGTGATGGTGTGCTAACAGCAGATGTCGCTCAACAATTTTCTCAGGGTAGTATTCAATTTACTAATAACGCACTTGATTTAGCTATTACAGGCAATGGTTTCTTTGCTACCGTACCTGAACTTGACTCACTTGAGCGTTCATATACTCGTGCTGGGCAATTTAAATTAAATGCTGATAACTTTGTCGTAAATTCCCAAGGCGGACATTTATTAGGGTTTCCAGTGAATCCAGATGGCTCATCTTCATCGGTAAGTTTAAGTACAGCTGAACCTGTTCTTATTCCAACAGCATCAGGTGCACCGACTAAAACAAGCACCGTTGATGTGCGTATGAACTTACCCGCAGGTGATTCTTATATCTCTAATGCACCGGGTAACTTTGATCCAGCAGATCCTCTAACCTATAATAATTCTACCTCTGTAACCATTTTTGATTCTTTAGGCGATAGTCATGTAATGACCTATTACTTTGTTAAGGATAATCCTGCTACAGCACCTAACCAGTGGATGATATTTGCAGCGGTTGATGGTGACGTAATTGATTTAGCTGATGATCCAGCTGTTCAAGCTACCGCAGATGCTTTAGTTGTTACTGAAACAGCAGCAGTGACTGCAGCTCAAGCTACATATGATGCAATTGCATCGCCTTCATCAGCAGATCTAGCAACACTCAATGCTGCAAAAAGTTCGCTGGCAAGTGCCATTGCTGCAACGACTCCTAAAGCTGGCAACGTATCAGGTCCTTTATCTGCATCTGGAGGAGTCAGTGGTGCTAGATTAAACTTCAATTCTTCAGGTGACTTTATAAGTCAATCGCCTTCATTAGCTAATGGTGGCATTAGAACAGTCACCTTTGAAGATCATCTTCCTAATGGTGCAGATGCTACGCAAACCGTAGAAATTGATTTTAATTTAGATCCTCTTGCGCCTAACCCTAATGAACCAACTCAGTTTGCTTCAAACTTTGAAGTTACTGCACTTGATCAAGATGGATTAGCGGTAGGAAGGTTAACAGGTATTGATATAGGTGCAGACGGCTTAGTTAGAGCAACTTATTCAAATGGTACATCGCAGCCGTTAGCCCGTATTGCATTGGTTAACTTTGCTAATGAGCAAGGGTTATCGCAAGTAGGTAGCACTAGTTGGAAAGAAAGTATCGTTTCAGGCGAAGCGCTTGCTGGGGAAGGTGGCTCTGGTACTTTTGGTACAATCAATTCATCAGCGTTAGAGCAATCAAATGTTAACTTAACGACAGAGTTAATTGATTTAATTTCAGCGCAACGAAACTTCCAAGCTAACTCAAGAGCATTAGAAATAGATAATCAGCTTAATCAAACCATCTTACAAATTAGATAAATAATATTTAACTAAAATTTAATTTTTAAAAAGCTGCTTGTTTTGAATGTTTACCGTTCAATAAGCAGCTTTTTTATTCCTTCCTCTTTATTTTACTAAACATCCTTAAGTCACTTGTTGGCACTTTCTTTGCATTTGTTTACCTATAGAATTAATTAATATTGGAATTCATTATGGATAAGTTGCTTTACATCGCAATGAGTGGTGCTAAACAAAATATGCAAGCACTATCAATTAATGCCAATAATTTAGCAAACGCTAAAACAACTGGCTTTAAGGCTGATTTGGCACAAGCGAGAAGTATGCAAGCATTTGGTGAAGGGCAACCAACACGTGTGTTTTCAATGACAGAACGGGCTAGCCAAAATTTTGACTCAGGTGCCTTACTAACAACGGGACGTGATCTGGATATTGCTATTGAAGGAGAAGGTTGGTTCGCAGTACAAGATGGTGCAGGTGAAGTGGCCTATACACGTAACGGTCATTTACGTGTCACTCCTGAAGGTGCTTTAGAAACAAACAGCGGAGACTTAGTTGTAGGAGCTGGAGGTCCAATTTATTTACCTTTACCCGTAAATAATATTCAAATAAACCGTGATGGAGTCATTATGGTTCAGCCTGAAGGGGCACCTGTTACTGAGCAAGAAGAAGTGGCTCGTTTAGATTTAGTTAACCCTGATGTTCGCATGTTAGTTAAAGGCCAAGATGGCTTATTTCGTCGTAAAGATGGTGAAGCAGCACAAGTAGACACCAGCGTGAAAGTATTAGGTGGCACATTAGAAGCAAGTAATAGCAATCCATTAAGTGATATGACCGATATGATTGCCTTACAGAGACAGTTCGAAATGCAGCTAAAAATGATGAAAACAGCTGAAGAAATAGACGCTAGTAGCTCCGCATTATTGCGTGCTTTCTAAAGAAATTAATTGAGGTGATGTATGAACCCAGCATTATGGATCAGTAAAACAGGCTTAGATGCGCAAACGAAAGATATTGCGGTAATCTCTAACAACTTAGCGAATGCTAGTACGATAGGATTTAAGAAAAGCAGGGCTGTATTTGAAGATTTACTTTATCAAAACGTTAATCAACCAGGTGGACGTACTGCTGATGATAGCGAAGCGCCGTCAGGTTTGATGTTAGGTGCGGGTACTAAAGTTGTTGCTACGCAAAAAATTCACACTCAAGGAGATATGTTAACGACAGATAATGCCCTTGATTTGATGCTTCAAGGTGAAGGTTTTTTTGAAATTCTTATGCCTGATGGCAGTTCTGCTTATAGTCGAAATGGTCAATTTACCATGGATGATGAAGGTAATATGGTTACCCCAGGCGCTGGTTACATGTTACAGCCGCAAGTGACTATTCCTGAAGATGCTTTGAGTATTATCGTGTCACAAGATGGTGAAGTATCAGTTACGCTTCAAGGACAAGCTGAGCCTGCTGTTGTTGGTCAAATAAATACCGTTAACTTTGTTAACCCGACAGGTCTTCAGCCAATAGGGCAAAACCTATATACAGAAACGGCTGTGAGTGGTGCACCGCAAGAAGGTGTTCCTGGTTTGGAAGGTTATGGCATGATCGTACAAGGGGCGTTAGAAACCTCAAATGTAAACACTACTGAAGAGTTAGTGAACCTAATTGAATCACAACGTGTTTATGAAATGAATTCTAAAGTCATTTCTGCAGTGGATGACATGCTTAGTTATATTAATCAACAGATGTAAATTGGTTAATTTGGAGGTAGTTATGAACAGTAAGCTATTGTGCACCATAGTATTAATACTCGTAAGTCAAATCAGTGCTTGTAGTAATACGGTTGAACTAAGTAAAGCCTTGCCTAATGATCCTGATTTTGCCCCAATATTACCGGAAGTTGAAGAGGATGCGATTATCCCTACGGGATCATTATTTAAAGAAAACTATGTAAATAATATTTACTCTGATTCTAAGGCTCATCGAATTGGCGATATTATTTCAGTTATTTTAAGTGAAAGTACGCAAGCAAATAAAAACGCTAAAACAGAATTGAAAAAAGAAAATAACTCAACACTTGATCCTATCGTTGGCTTAGGAGGCGTTCCTTTAACAGCTAATGGTAATACATTACAGTTTGGTATCAATCAAAACTCTAAATTCAAAGGAGATGCCAAAGCTGATCAGGGGAATAGTTTAAGTGGGGATATTTCAGTTCATGTTTTAAGGGTTCTTCCTAACGGTAATTTAATGATTCGCGGTGAAAAATGGATCACATTAAATAATGGTGATGAGTATATTCGTTTAACGGGTGTTATTCGTGCCAAAGACATTAATTCCAATAATACTATTTTATCGACCAAAATCGCCAACGCACGTATTCAATATGCAGGAACAGGAAGTTTTGCAGATGTTAATGAACAAGGTTGGTTAACTAAATTTTTTAATAGCAGTTGGTGGCCTCTGTAGGCAAAGTTAAAGGTAGCATTATGAAAGCATTAATAAACATAGCACTTATTTTTACTGGCTTAGCTTTAGCATTTACCAGTAATGCACAACGCATTAAAGATGCTGTTGATGTTGCCGGTGTTAGAACTAACCAATTAATAGGCTATGGCTTAGTTGTCGGTTTACCGGGAACAGGTGAACAAAGCCCATTTACAGAACAAAGTTTTAAAACGATGTTAAGTAATTTTGGTATCACCATGCCAGAAAACCTAAAGCCTAAAATTAAAAATGTGGCAGCAGTTGCCGTTCATGCAGATCTAAATGCTTTTAAGAAAGTAGGACAACGAATAGATATCACAGTTTCAAGTATGGGTAGTGCACAAAGTTTACGTGGCGGCACATTATTACAAACAATGATGGTTGGTCTCGACGGAAATACTTATGCAGTAGCTCAGGGAAGTTTAGTTGTTAGTGGCTTAGGAGCTGATGGCCTTGATGGTTCAAAGGTTATTGTGAATACGCCAACTGTTGGTCGTATCGCTAACGGCGCAACAGTTGAACGTGAAGTGAAATCGCCTTTTGGTTTGGGTGACTATATAACATTTAACTTGCATCAAATTGATTTTACTACAGCTAAAAATCTTGCAGACACAATTAACGATCTGATTCCCGGTGTAGCTAGAGCGATAGATGCAGCGTCGGTTCAGGTAACCGCCCCTCGTGACCTTAATGATCGTGTTAGCTTTCTTTCTGTTCTTGAAAATTTAGAGTTTGAACCTGCATCTGGTTCAGCAAAAATTATAGTTAACTCTCGAACAGGTACTATCGTTATTGGTTCAGAAGTTCGTTTGTTAGCTGCAGCTATTACTCATGGTGGCATTACAGTTACCATAAATGAAACACAAGAAGTGGCACAGCCTAATGCTTTTGCAGAAGGAGAAACGGTGGTAACTAATCAATCATCAGTTAACGTGACTCAAGATGACGCGCGTATGTTTGTATTTGAACCGGGAGTAACTTTAGAAACACTCGTTAGAGCAATAAACGAAGTAGGTGCTGGGCCAGGTGATGTTATGGCTATTTTAGAAGCGTTAGACCAAGCTGGTGCCATTCGTGGCGAACTGATTATTATTTAACACATTTTTTAAATATATGCTGGAAAATATGTAGAG
>CAJXUT010000164.1 GCA_913061365.1 uncultured Colwellia sp. | reverse complement strand
GTCTGCAGCAAGAAGTTTGTCTGAAGAAGCTATCAAAGATACGCCCGACAAAGGTACCTTATTTGAGCTATGGTCTAAAATCACAGGATTGATCCCAGAAGTTACAAGCATAGTGGAAATATCTAAAGGGATAAAAGAGTTATTTTTGTAGGCATTATTGAAAATTGGCAGCATTCAAATTAATTATCAAGCCTCTTTTACTGCTCTGTCATATTCACTTTGACCACATTTTAACTTTTCCACATTCAAACTTTTGGCCCCGAAAGATTGTAAAGTACTCAATAAAGTCCGAGATAGATCATCTAATGTTTGGGTTGGCTCTAGCTGTGTTCTCTGTAACATTATTGCTTTTAGCTATAGCAGTTACTACTATAAAGCCGTCTCACTAAATTTAACGGATATAAATTTGATCACGATGATTAAAAACATCTCAAATGAGTCTCGCAATAGTTATGGGAAACATAGGATACAGGCTGAGCTTAATGAACTTGGTCATGCGATAGGGCTTCATAAAACAGTAAGTTTGATGATGAAGGCCAATATTGTCGCCATACTGGACAACTGCTTCAGTTGAGCCATCCAATTACATCAGAACTGCCAGTCAACAGTCATCTAGTAACACTCAGTGTGACTACTGAATAACATTAGGTTTGCCACAAGTGAACTAGGATTATTTTATGCGCAGTACATTAAAGTTAAAAATTTTGCCATGTGTTTTCTAATGACTTATGTCTATTATGTATCTGGTTTTATGTATAGTTCCACCAGAGTTTCCACTTTTTGCGAGAAGGAGGTATAGGGCCTTCTTTCAACATAGGGAATAAAACCTAGTATTTGTTAATGCCTTGAAAATCATTGGATTACCCGTTATGGTTGAACTCAGTAATTTATAAAAGTAGGCATGATACCTTGTTTAAATAAGGTAGCATGCCTTCCAGTAAGCTGTTTGCTTACAAAAGGAGTTTGGCTGTTGTATCGAATTATTAATCTATGTGCTTTTGTAGGTTGTCTTGTTTGGTTATACATAGAACCAAGTCCTGAACCCGTTGTAGTATTGCTCCTGAGTACTGCTGGATTTTTTAGGGATGATATACATGGTGTTATTGGTAAAAATATTTTCACACTTACTCCAAAGAATAAATTGATTCGAGAATTTAGCGCTTCTAAGTTTTCCTTTGTTAACTCAGAGCTAATTAACCCAAGGATTTTAGAAGATTTAGTCGGTTGGTTAAGTGATAGCGGTGATCAAGTTGTTTCTATAAACATTACAGAATCAAATAAGAGTAACCGTTATCACGGTGATATCACTTCTAAAGAACTTGATTCTGGTTTTCCTGTTATAACTTCGAAACATGCTGAAGGTAGTTTCAGTTACAGATATTTGGGGTGTTCTTTTAGCGGTGTTCATCTGATACAGACTTGGGATCATGGTGGTGGTTCAGGTGTGTTTTGTAATGTCATTCTTGCAATATTAAGCCAAGACTCTTCGATCGAATACGATAAAAATAAAATTGAAAAAGTTGATCGCTTCGTTATAAAACTTATAGGCTCAGTTCCTTTAGGCGATAGGTATGAGGGAGGGTTAAATTATAAATTTGGTTTTCTTTCAATCCCTGCATGCAAAGGTATACGTTCGCTAAGAGAATCTAAATCAACATTGTTGGTACTATAAGCTAAAGAGTATTAAACGAAAAATTAATGGTTGATTTTTATCCTTTGTCGCTAATTCCAGTCAACACTTTTTTCTTCTTAATTAGATGTTAAGTATCAGATATATAGGATAATAAATGAGTAATAAGGATCTCCTCGCAGATGAAGGAGTATATTCAGTTGGTCGGGTATTTCAAAAGGAATTGATGTGGATTTTTAGAGATCAGCCAAAGGCTGATTATGGTATTGATGCTTTGGTAGAGATATGTAATAAAGGCACTCCTACGGGACAGCTTGTCGCTGTTCAAATCAAATCAGGGGAAAGCTTTTTTAAGGAATACAACGAGACAGGCTTTATCTTTAGATTTAACAACTGGCATCACAAATACTGGACGAATCATTGTTTACCAGTGATTGTTGCACTATATAACCCTGTTGATGAACTTATATTTTGGGAAAAGATTCACCCTGACAAGATTCAAACCACAGGAAAAGCATGGAAGGTCACTGTCCCTTATAAAAATTTACTGAAACAGCAATCGGGAAGAGAAATTTCAGATGTATCAATTGCGGTTGATGGTGGCTATGAAAAGATTGATCAGTATGCTTATTTCAATAATACCAATGTTAGTGTTGTTGAAAAAGTAATTGCTCCTTTGATGAATTGTATAAGGAATACACGAACAGAAATTTTAGTTTCAGCTCCTTATATTGACTCTGATTTTTTAAGTGTCCTGAATATCGTTTCTTACACTGCAAAAGTTAAGATAATTACAACACCCAACCTGGAAGATCATATTGAAAGCACTATTCGCTATCATGAAAGCAAAAGTGATAATTTAATTATAAAACGTTCCAGAGCTATCCACGATAGATTTGTTATTATAGATAGAAAGTTTGTGTTTATGTCATCTATGAACTTCCAGCAAGGAAGCTTCCATAAAAGAATTTCTACCCATGAGTTGATTTTACCAATCACCGATAAAAAAAGGGTGTCAGAATATTTTGATTATTTTACTAAAGTTTGGAGCAATATAAATGCTATACAAGACATTTAAACTGAGTCTGTTACCAATATAACCTTATGTTTGTAAAAAGAAGATGCTGATATGCCATGCTTAAGAAAAAATTCTTTTATTGATAAATTGCTATCGCGTTGTAGTTGAAAAAGAGCTAGCCATTGTTGTTTGGTTTGTCGCATGATTACATTACTTAATATACAATATAATCATAAGGTTATATGTTAATGACGGTGTAAGATGGTTCGTTTGGAGCTGAGGGAGGACAGGTTTATGATCATGGTATGGCTGTTAGGTAGCTTTGAACTAGCAGAATTATATTTAGCATGTTTCGAGGAATAAATTGTTAGTGATAAGAGGAAGTTGAAAATTGGCGGCATTCTCATTAATTAAACAGATCACACAATAATCATGCCTTATATGGCCAAGGCATGATTATATATACTTATTAAAGATGCCTTTAATTTATATATAAATGGGTAGAGAACCATCCGCCAGAGCTTTCTTGTAAACATGTAGTGTAGGTGTATACTTAGCTAATGTGGGTAATTCTTCATTCCTGTTGGCTTCCTTCTAAAATTGCTTAAACAAAAAACCAACTTGAGTCGTCAACTCAAGCTGGTTCAACCATACTACAACAATATCATACTAACCATTTTACGTGGGATAGGTTCAATTATGCCAATTTTTTGTCCCCCAACCTTACTTTCAAGGTAGCCTTTTGCTATGCCAATCAACTGACCGTCAGTGTTCATACAAGGACTACCACTTTGACCAGGCGTAAACGCATAGTCAATTTCGATAGTGGTCGAATCCATGTTAGATATAAACCCAGTTTTGAAAAAACGTTTAATATTATGATCAACTAGATCTACTGTGCTGGCACATAATACTTGACTGCCTAAAACCATTTTTAGTGGAGATAGTTGTTTGTGTAAAAGCTGGTATTTAGCTAAATAACCAAGTGCTTCATTGTCTATGTTTAACAAGGCAATGTCTGCACTTTCGCTACTTATAATAACGTAATTTACTTTAACAGTGATATTTTCAAACCCGCCTTTCAGGGTGAGTATTTGGGGTACACTATTGCCAATAGCATGTTTATTTACCATCAAGTAACTACGCATATTATCATCTTGCACAACGGTACCTACAAAGGTAGTATTATTGTCAGGGTTTGTTACATTGACTACTGACGCTAATAAATCACGTGTTGGATCTATGAAGTTTGTCGAAGATTCATTAACAGGTTGTTGGTCTGTAGACTCACAAGCAGCTAATAGTGTAAAACAGATTACCATGATTAAATATTTCATGTTGCCCCCTACTTGTTTGTACTGATTGAGATTTTTATGCCACGATATTGCGGTCCAATTTCTTCTCTATACACTTTAAAACGTAGCGAGTAGTTGATCATATGTTTAAATTCGGTATCAAACGTTCTAGCCACCTTAAGATAAGCATCAATAGCCCGTAGTTGTCCCAAAATAGTATTCGTCATTGGCATACCAACATGATATCGCCCTTTCACACGCAGCCCAGTTTCAGCATTATACATTGGGATGCCAACATCTTTTAGATCGTAGGTCGGCCAGCCATCAAATAAGCTAGTTAACTTCGCATCCTTTTTGTACCCTCTAGCATCAGCATACCCAGTGATATCCACCTGAATTTTACTCAGCTGATTGTTATAACGATTTTTCTCAATCAACTTCATAATCTCACTTGTTACTTTATGATATAAAGAATCATCAGCGATATAATTCCCAGTCCTATAATTTACCTGTACAGGAGTAATATATATCTTCAACTGTTGGTAGGGCTTCTTTTCATAAGCCACACCAACCTGTTCATCATCGACCGTTAATTTGGCAGAAGTAAGTTGTAAACTACTCGAATTACGTAGTCCAAGAGCTTTTGCTATGCCATTTTTAACAACAGAAAATTTATTGTAAGATTCTGTCCAGTTTTTGCGAGCATTCTCTTTATATATTCGCTCTTCAACACCAAAGTCTGAATGTTTGTAACTATTACCACTACAAGCCGTTAATGTTAAAATACCAAATGCAAGTAACAGTTCTTTCATACCAATTCTAGAAATTTTCATAGGTAGCACCTTCTCAATAAGCAATAATTGTCTGATTCAACCTAAGTTGAACAGAACCTTTATAGATAACATTTTTACAACCCTTCACTTCAAAAACTCTAGTGTTAACCCCCCCCCGTATGTATTTAAAAATATTCTTAGTTACTGAAAAGTTATTTAGTTTTACTGTCACGGTCGTATTGGATTGACACCTAATCACAATCGGCTGTAGTTTTTGCCAAAAGCCACCCAGGTAAACAGTGGCATAGCTAACTTTTTTTATGAATATCGACTTATCCTTGGGCATAGAGCAATTCACCACACTTCTACCACGGCATTCACTTGAGAATGCTTGTGTTGGACCTATCAGAAAAATCAATATCACTGAAAATTTATATATAAAAGGCATGGCTAATCCTCGTTCGCTGCAATGTGATCAATTGGGTAATGTAAACAACCCAGGTTCAAGTACGCTTGACTATAGGCAGTTACGCGCACTGAACTCGGATCTTGCCCGAATTCATTTTTAAAGGTGCGTTTCACACCATATATTTCTTTTTTGTCATGATAACCAAGAGTTATACATTGTTGATTTTCTTTAAATGTATGTTTGATTGTTTTGGGCTTAAAATCACTTTCTACGCCACATTTACCAAACCCCAAGACGATATCGCTTCCTACTTCTGGTCTAGATGGAATAGTCTCAAGGATCACTCTAAAGCCGGTATTAATTAGCGACTCTTTAATACAAACACCACCTCGATAGAGTTCACTTTCTAATGGAAAATATGTGGCTACTTGTGTGTCTCTAGTGAGTATTTGCTCTGTACACCTAGCATTAAGTGCCTTATCAAGCGTCATTCTCGCTAACAACCGTCGAGCCAGCTGTTTTATCGTTACCTTTTCCGAGATTGTATTACTTTTATTTAGGCTTACGCCGACATCACCAATGATTAGGTTAATATTTGTTCGCGCATTACTGGCTTCAAAACCAACGCCAAAAGACACGCTTTCTGTTACGCTATTTACAAATGGTGGGTCGTGTCTTATCAATTTCTCTTCAACAAAGTATTTCTGCAGTTGACTATCCATGTTCTCGCCAATTGAGAATTTAGACGTATCGACATCTGTACCCTGATCTTCATCGGAACTTTTTTCTTTCGATACTTTAAATCGCTTAATGAAGTGTAAGTATTTTTTTGTTATTTCATACTTATCTTTATACAACGACTTATTAGTAAGCAGTTCATCAGAGAATTCACTTTTCGCATCTATAACGAACTTATTTTTATGATCAGGGTTATATGCTGATAATTTATCTTTTATCACCCGGCCTATTTCAGACAGTTCTTCTTGATATTCAATTTCAATATAGGTTTTCGTTGGTAACTGTTGTTCTATAAGACATTGATCTAGTTGCCCAATAGCGACTATAGGGTTCAATCTAATTGCCCTTTCACCAAGGTAAACTTCTATAAAGGCATCATCAAAGTACTTATTTTTTGATTGAACTTCTGTACAAATAAGCAAGAGCATCAACACAACAGTAAAATATTTCATAACAATTCCTTAAAAAGAATTACCTTTTAACTGATTTTAAAAGGTAATTCTTTGCCAAGTACAACTCACAAATAAAACGGGTTTACTAATTCGTAAACCCTGTAGTAACATTAGCCTTGCCACTTGCTTTTATCTTGTTGATAATTTTAGATTTCTTAATTATTACATCGCCATTACAGTTACGAGATACTAAAGTAGTGTCAATAATTGTTTCCCCACTAGCAGTAATGTCGTTTAATAGCTCCGTCTTAGAAATCTCAATATCGCCACGACAAAGCACATTGTTCTTTGCAATAGCATCGCCTACTGATCTAATCACTCTTTCAGAAGCAGCCCCCGTCGTTTGTATTACTTTGCCCACATCAGATGCTTGCACTGAGTTAGTAATAAGGAACAAAGAACCTGCCAATACGCCTAGTTGAAATATTTTCATGATTTACTCCAGCTAATAACAATCGTTTTACAGCACATACTGCAATATTAGTTATAGAATTTACGTTACCAAAATGCAAATAAAACACTTTAAAAACAATTAGATGACGTAATTTGTCAGCTATTTAAAGTAATCGCCTTTTATAATTGGATAATATTATTTATGTCCTTGAAATATTGTTAGTGTCCGTTTATTGATGGACGCAGTGGAGTTATTACAGTACATATACTAAGCTTGTTGGATAGGTACTTATTTTATAGGTCACAGACATGAATGATGATTTGAAGTCAAATGAGAAACCAAACGCAAAATTGCAACATTATGATCAAGAAATTAAAAGGCGTATTGATCTTGTTATGTCGGCGTTGATTCAAGAGTTCTTTTTAAGGTCAAAGGTGCTCAGTATTCACCCATTGGAAATATTAAATAAGATAATGATATTAATTCAATACCCACTAGCTTTTAGTATTTGTAAAAATATTAGGGAGAAGAAAAAAAAGGGTAAAAATGAAATTTTAGAGACACGGTCATTTATTGAAAACGATCTGTTTGGCGGTGAATTTAGTCAAACATTACAAAAGATGATTAATCACAAGGATGTTAAACCTTTTATTATATTTGATAAGAAACGAAGTGAAATAACTTATAGTTTGTATGTAGTAGCAGTTAAAACTGATGCTAAAAAACTCACACACTTTCAACCTATAAGTAGAAGTGCGAGCTACCACACAGATTACACAATGAAAGTGCAAACAGAGAGAGAGATACAAACTTATCATAGTTTAGAAATGCAAATATCTAAAACTATTCAGCAGTTCTTTGATTACTTTCAATCTGATAATTCAGAAATAATTGGCATGAAAGATAGTTTTATCAAAAAAATACATGACGGCTTGGATTCCTTTTTTAAAACATCAGATGGTGATGTAAACTCTACAATACGTGTGAGCGAGCAAGGCCATATAAGTAACTCTGTAGTGCCTAATTTGAATAAGTTTTATGATCGCTTAGAAGGTGAAGTACTACACACAGTCTACTCAAGTAAAGTGAAAAACTTCTCGCTTACTATCAAAGAATTAACACAAGCTAATCAATCTCACTCAAATTTGCCAAATATCATATTGCACTCAAAAACGATGAAATTACCTGGTGAGAAAAAACGAGCAATAAATATTACTTCAAATGAGGCTAAAGGTTCGTTTGAAGGATATGGTTTCAACACAAAGATAATTGGTAGTGATTCTCAACGTGAAGATATTACAGAATTTTTAGTTAACCTTAAGGAAGGTTATCTTAATTGTAGGGGGGATGCATACCTTAAAAGCGTAGACATATTACCTTATAGTTCCCTTGCGGATAATGAAACTCATCCTGATGATAAAGAGGTCATGTTATCTTATGATGAACTGTTCAAGCGAATTTTAACAGAAGAAATAATTGTTGATTTGAAAGCAGGCGATATAACGCTTAACACAAAGGGTTACAGTGAAAATTTTGGTATCCAGTGCTTAATAGATATTTATTTTAACCATACAGCAAATGAACGTCGTAGTTTATCTGACTCTGTATTCATAACAGGAATCATTATGATTCGCTTTCCGTTTGATAAGGCTGGCGGATTAGGGTTAATAGCTGGAGAAACTACACCTATAGATCTGTCTCTTATACACATCTCCGAGCCCACGAGACGTAGAGGAATCTCGT
>CAJXUT010000163.1 GCA_913061365.1 uncultured Colwellia sp. | reverse complement strand
AGATCTACACTATCCTCTTCGTCGGCAGCGTCAGATGTGTATAAGAGACAGGAATGGTGTTTTAGGTATGACTGAATTGCTGATTGATACTCCTTTAAATAGTCGCCAAAAACACTATATACATTTGGTTTATCAGTCAGGCAAAAACTTGCTTTCTATTATTAATGATATTTTAGATTTTTCTAAAATAGAAGCAGGAAAAATGGAGTTAGAGTGCGTTAACTTTAACCTTCGAGAGCTGCTTGAAGAAGTTATACAACTATACACAGAACGAGCTTTTAATAAAAATATAGAGTTAATTCTCTCTATTCACCCCCGCTTTCATAATACGTATGAAGGTGATCCCAACAGACTACGTCAAATACTTAACAACCTGCTTAGTAATGCGTTGAAGTTTACAGAGCAAGGGCAAGTGGTATTACGTGTGGTTACTGTAATCAAAGATGATAACGAATATTTAGAGTTTTTTATTGAGGATACTGGCATTGGTATTCCTAAAGCGAAGCAGAAACATATTTTGAACTCTTTTTCACAAGCAGATAGCTCTACTACTCGTAAGTACGGTGGTACAGGGTTAGGACTATCCATTGTTGGGCAACTAATTAATTTGATGGGTGGAAAACTTAATGTTAAGTCTACACCTTTGATAGGGAGTTGTTTTTCATTTTTATTGTTATTACCTAAAGCCGTTAATTCTCACTCAGAGAATACACAACAACTGCATAATATTCGCGATAAACGCATACTTATTGTTGATGATAATTCTACCAATAGGTTGTTAGTAGAAAAGCAATTAGCGGCAATCGATATTAATTGTGAAACAGCAGGAAGTGCACTAGAAGCTTTAGATTTAATGGAAAAAGCGCATGTAGATTCGCACCACTATGATTTACTTATTCTCGATATGCATATGCCAGAAATGGATGGTATGGAACTCGCGAGTGTTATACGAAATAATGAAATTTGGCAGCAACCACAAATGATTATGTTGTCGTCTGCGAATTTAGATATTCAACTCATAAAAGAAAATGAAATAGTGGAGTCACTTAGTAAGCCGGTTTTACAGCAAGAGTTGTTTGATTGCTTAAAGCATGTGTTTGAGGTTGACGCAATAGCCAAACAATCTGCAAATGGCACAACAGCGGTAGCCGATGCAGCTTATCGTTTTGATTATCCTTTTCGTATTTTAGTTGCCGAAGATAATCCGGTAAATAGAGAAGTAGCATTGATAATGCTTGAGTCATTTGGCTTAAATGTAGATACAGCTGAACATGGAAAAGAAGCGCTAGATGCTTCAGCAATTGTTCCTTATGATTTGATTCTTATGGATATGCAAATGCCAGTGATGGATGGCTTAGAAGCAACAAAGCAAATTAGAAGAAGAGAAGAATCGCAACTTCCACATTCTAAACTGCCTATTGTTGCATTAACTGCTAATGCTGTTGAAGGAGACATGGAACGCTGTATAAATGTAGGGATGGATGGTTACCTCAGTAAGCCTTTTTCAAAGGTTCAACTTTACAATATTATCGCTCCATGGCTAGTAACACCTCGACATACGCATATAGCCGATGAAACTTTGATAACAGAAGACGTACATGAAAACCTTGTAAAGTCTATGCCAATTGAAATTGCTGCATTAAAAGCTATTGCTGCCCTTGATGAAGATAATGCAGGTGCTATAGTAAATAAAATAATTCAATTATTTGTAGAAAATCTTGCAAGCCAATGTGAGATATTATTGAACACTCCAGCTCAAAATACTGAAACAATACGATCAGTATCTCATAGTTTGAAATCAAGCTGTGCCAATGTTGGTGCGAAAAACCTGTCACAGTTGTGTAAAAAATTGGAGCAAACTATCGGAGAATTATCAGAAGCTGAAGTGAAAATGTTGATTAGTGAAATCGAACTGGAATCAACTAGCGTGCAACAGTTTTTTAGAGATGAAGATATTCACTCTATTCTTTTAGCTCAAGGGCAGAATTAATATGAGTAGAAATACTATATTGATAGTTGATGATGATGAGATGATTCGAATTTTATTACGTCAAGCTTTGTCTAAAGAGCCTTATGAGCTTCTTGAAGCAGAAAGTGGCATTAGTGCGATGGACATGTGCGATGTACATCATCCAGATGTGGTTTTACTTGATGTTAACCTTCCAGATATTAATGGTTTTGAAGTATGTAAGTTTATTCGTAACTCTAAGTATGGTGCAGATATCCCTATTATAATGGTTACGGGGATGGATGATACGCAATCGATCGAACAGGCCTATGAATATGGCGCAACTGATTTCATTATAAAACCAATAAACTGGTACTTAATATCTCACCATATTCGCTATATTATTCGTACTAATAATCACTTGAAAGCTTTACGAAAAAGTGAACAAAAATTAGAGCATGCTCAAGACTTTGCTCGGTTAGGTTATTGGGAACTAAACATAAAAAAAGATCACCTTTCTTTTTCAAAGCAGCTCACAAAACTTTTGGGGATCTCTTGTTCCCATTTTGAATTTGGTTTGGACTACCTTTTGATGTTAATTCATCCCGCTGAGCGCTTGTATGTTAAAACTGTTATTAGTCAAGCGCAGGTAGATGGAAGGAAATTTCATCTTGATGCAAGGTTATTACTGGCTAATGATCACTTGATGTTTATACAGTTTCAAGGGCAAAAAGTTATTGATCGTAATAAAGAAGTATTGATTAGTGGTGTTATTCAAGATGTATCAGAATTAAGAAAATCACAAACAAGGCTAAATCATATAGCTCACCATGACTCACTCACTGAGTTACCAAATCGCACGTTATTTCAGCTGCAATTTGAAATGTCTTTACAGCGGGCAGTTCACCATGATCAAAAGGTTGCTTTACTTTTTATCGATCTAGACAGGTTTAAAAATGTAAATGACTCCCTTGGACATGACATTGGTGATGCTCTGTTATGTCAGGTAGCAAATCGTATAGCAAGTATTATTCGCCCAAGTGATACAGCTGCAAGGCTAGGGGGCGATGAATTTGCGGTAATTTTAAATGATGTCGTTGATATTAAAAATGTTTGCCGTTTAAGTAAGAGAATAATTTCGGTATTTGATCAACCATTTAATTTAGGATCTAAAGTTTTATACAGTGAAGCCAGTATAGGCATCAGTATATACCCTGATCATGGAGACACACCTGCAAGGTTATTACGAAATGCAGATACAGCAATGTATCAAGCAAAGCATTCGGTGAGTAAAATTGAAATCTACTCTGATGAATTAACCGCAGTAACTTTAAAGAAATGGTCGATGGAGAATGAGTTACGTAAAGCATTAAAACAAGAAGACTTTAGAATTGTGTATCAACCTAAAGTTGATCCTAGAACGGATAAAATTATTGCGGTAGAAGCGCTTGTTCGTTGGCAAAAAGGTGATAACTTAATTAGTCCAGTCGAATTTATTCCAACGGCTGAAAATACCGGCTTGATTGTTCCTCTGGGCAAATGGGTATTAACGCAAGCTGTTATGCAACTCGCTCTTTGGCAAGATACTATTTGTAAACATTTATCCATCGCGGTTAATGTGTCAGGACGACAATTACATAATGATAAGTTAGATGATTTTATCGAATCACTGTTAAAAAAGTACAAAGTAAATCCTAAATTACTGGAACTTGAAATTACTGAAGACTTTTTGATTCAAGGTGATTCTAAAAATAAAAGTTTAGAGGTACTTAATCGTCTTTGTAAGCTCGATGTCAGTATGGCTATTGATGACTTTGGTACAGGTTATTCGTCTATGGCACAACTAAAAAACCTGCCCATATCAACACTTAAGATAGACAAGAGCTTTGTCGATGGAATACCAAATAGTAAAAAAGATATAGCGATGATCAAATCAATTATAAATCTCGCTAAAAATTTAGAATTGAAAATTGTTGCTGAGGGAGCTGAAACTGGCGAGCAAGTAGACTTTCTTAGAGAAAATCAATGTGACTTTATTCAGGGATACTTTTATTCAAAACCTATTTCTGAAAACCTTATTATGGAACTCATTGAAAAAGAAAGTGAAATGTAAAGTGCTATTGCAAAATTGACAGTGATGGGGAAAACTCTCTATTATATTGGTGCAACTCCAATACTGTTGATGAGCACTAAAACTGAGTAGGTAGGTGTGATAAATTAAGCTAAAGGCTCGGATAGTTAGTATCATTTATTGCTATATATTTATCAGCACTCAGTTTTAAAGTACTTTTTAACAAGTTCGTCCGGGCCTACAGGTTTACTATAATGAAACCCTTGTGCTTCGCTACAACCAGATGATAATAAATACTGCTCTTGTTCTATGTTTTCTACGCCTTCGGCAATTACTGCTAAACCAAGGCTCTTACCCATAGCAATAATTGCATTAATAATTGCTCTGTCATCACTATCTTCAAGAATATCACAAACAAAACTTCGATCAATTTTAAGCTTATGAATAGGTAGTTGCTTCAAATAACTTAACGATGAGTAACCTGTGCCAAAGTCATCAATTGATAATAAGATTCCAAGCTCTCGTAATTCACTTAGCTGAATAATTGCATGCTCAGCTTGTTTCATTATTATGCTTTCTGTTACTTCTAACTCTAAGGAAGTCGCAGGTAACCCTGTTTCTAATAGTGTTTTATTGACAATATCTATAAGTTGACCTTTGTTAACCTGCACTCCTGAAATGTTTACTGCAATACGACCAAATGAATATCCTTGATCCATCCATGTTTTAGCCTGCTGGCAGGCTTCTTGTAACACCCATTCTCCAATAGGGTTAATTAAACCTGAATCTTCAGCTAGCGGAATAAACTGATCAGGCGAAACAGACTCTAAACGAGGATGATGCCATCTAAGTAAAACTTCTAAGCCAATAAGGCGCTTTGTATGTAAATCAATCTGCGGTTGATAATGCAAATGAAACTCTTTCTTAACGAGTGCTTCACGCAACTCTGTCTCCATAATCACGCGCTCGAATGCTTTGGTTGTTAATTCGCGCGTGTAAAATTGATAAGTGTTACGTCCTTCATCTTTTGCTCGATACATTGCCGCATCAGCGTTGCGAACTAAGTCAGTGGCATTCGTTCCATCTAATGGAAATAAGCTAATACCAATACTCGCAGTGATATGAATGCTATGATCTTCAATAGTGAAAGCAGAAGAAAATACATCCATTATCTTCTCAACGGCGCCAACTATCGTTTCTGTAGATTTAACATCTTCAAAAAGAATAATAAACTCATCGCCACTGATACGCGCAACGGTGTCATCTTGTCGGATAGTATTTTTTAACCCTTCAGCTAAATGAATGAGTAAATGATCACCTGCTGTGTGGCCAAAGCTGTCGTTTATATTTTTGAATCGATCTAAGTCAATAAATAGAATAGCTAATTTTGAATTTATACGTTTCGCATGATTTAACGCTTCCTCTAACTTTTGATTAAAGAAAAAACGATTGGGCAATGAAGTGAGCGTATCATGGTGAGCAAGAAAGCTTAGTTCACTTTGTGATTGTTTTATTTCGGTAATATCTGTAAATACGGCGACATAATTTACAACGTCATCATCAGTATTTTTTACGGTACTAATTGTTAGCCATGCAGGAAATACTGTTTGATTTTGACGCTTATTCCAAATTTCACCGCGCCATTGACCTGTCTCTTTAATTGAGCGCCACATTTCATCAAAAAAATCTTTATCTTGTTTTCCTGAATTGAGAATATTAGGAGTAGCGCCTATGGATTCATGACGATCATAGCCCGTTATGTCGATAAAAGATTGATTAACATCTAAAATCTTACAGTTTTTATCTGTAATGAATACACCTTCTAAAGTGCTCTCAAATACGGTAGCGGATTGACGTAACTTTGCTTCTGTTTCTGAGCGTCTTGTTATGTCATGTGCAACACCTAAAACGCCAATTAACTGTTGATCAGAATCATAGACAGGTGTTTTAGTTATTTCTAATAAAACTTTTCGTTTATCTTGAGAGAACTTACCCCAGCGTTCACTTACTATCTCTCCGCCTGACTCTATGGCTTTTAAGTCACTTGAACGAATGAAGTCGGCTTGTTCTTTGGTAGTATAATGATAATCTGTGGTGCCTTTTAATTCAGATTCAGAAACACCTAAATAGTTTTCAACAAGCTGATTACACATTAAATAAGCACCGTTAATATCCTTTAACCAAATAAGATCTGGTGCGGTATTAAATAGGGTGCGTAATTGTGCGGTAGATGTTTTAAGTTTTAATTCTAGTTCATACTTTCTTTCGATATCAGCAAGTAAGTATCCTAAAAAAATGGTGACAGGGGGATAGATTATAAAAAATGGGAGTGAGAGGTTTTTTACTACCGCCCACATTATATTATCGGGTAAAGCAAGCATGCCAAACATGGCAATAAAGTGACTAATTAAGCCAAAAAGAAAAAAGTGTGGGGCGGAGTTAGAAATATACATGCGTTGACGAAGATAGTATGCAGCAATACCAACGCCACCGCTTAAGAAAACAACTAAAGAGCCTGCCATAGCTCCGGCCCCGCCAAGAGAGAAGCGGTATCCACCTGCAATCAACATTGCGGGAATTGCTGTAATAGGGCCACCAAAAAAACCGGCTACTGAAATTATGACTGAGCGGGGATCAAATATTACTCCAGGTGAAAAATTAACTGGCATAGACATACCAATAATGGCTATTAGTCCAAATAGAATACCTTGAACTAATTTCCCCTTAACACTGTCTTTACCCATTGCACGATATACAAAAGTAAGCAATAACGTTAGCGCTAGTAACAACGCCGTTAATTTTATTAGCTCTATCCACATATTTTTAAGCTTCTTCTTCCTGGTCGCACAAAGTTTACTATTTTAACAAATAGGCTTTTTAAAATTAAATGTTCTGCTTTTGTCGTTTTTTTAAATGTAAAAATACAATATGCCATGTTCATATCAGATACATTAAAACAATCACTTTTCCTACTCTCATTAAAAGTAGTGTCTGTACATGCTCTCAGTATAATCATAATAAACAGACTAAATTTTATCCACTTAGTTATACCAAATTATAAAAAACCTACATTGTTTTACATCAATCAGTTTTAAATAACTTGTTATTTAATTACATAACTGGCTAATTATTCATAATTAAAAACAACTTCTTAACTTACTAAAGGTAATATATTAGCTATTACAGAGTACTTTTGTTTATAAATGGTCTTTTTAAAGACTTAATAAGTAAATGTTGTCAGTATCTAATCTGTAGCCATTATTAGTTGTTAATGTATATGAACTATCGATATAAATTAACAAGGTTAGCTTTTGATGGCTATTGAACCGCATGCTTTAACATTAAAAACTGTTTGTAATCTATGGTATTTAACATACTTTCGTTGGTATCAATTAATTCAATTCTACTGTCATTTGTATAAGTGCTTTTCTCATGATTAAAATCAGCACCTGATTTATTAAAGGAGTAATGTCCCTTTTCAGTAAGGATTACGCCTTTAGCACGCGTTACATTTAAAGAAGTAATGAATGATATTATTTTTTGGTAGTTAAATATGTGAGTGTTTGAAAAAATCCAACCTTTACTGAAAAAGCCTTCACCATGATTAGTTAGTTCAACAAAGCTATCTTGCTCTAGTTTCTGTTGTAATACAGGATCTAATTCAGATTCTTCATTAACGTTTGATTCAATATGTGTAGCAGTATTCATTATGTTATTAGGGTTAATTCCAATGGTTGCTTTAGCTGTTGTTCTAATTTTATGCTTTTGTACAAGCCATTCAGGTTCAACGTTACCATGCTCTATATGGTATAAAGTTTTTTCATCAAGGTTATTATTGTTAATGAAATTTAATAAATTTTCATTGTCTTGCACTGAGTATTTATCTGCTTTTGCTGCGATAATGATATCTGCTATTTTTAGTTGCTCTTTAAACGAAGGGTGTTTTGTATAGCGTGTATCATTGAGGTTTCTGGCATCAACTAAACAAAGTATTGATTGTAATGAAATGATATCTAAATAATTGCCTTTAGTTAGTACTTCAACTACTTCTTTTGGGTGGCCTAAACCTGTAGGTTCTATTATTAATCTGTCAGGTTTGGATTTACTAATGAGTTGATTTAATGCTACTTGCATGGGTACGCCTGATGCACAGCACATACAACCACCCGGTACTTCGCGAATGAAAACTTTTTTTTCATTCGTGTTGTTAGACAGCAGCGATGAATCTATTCCTATTTCACCGAACTCATTTACCAGTACAGCCCAAGTTTCATTTTTAGGTTTGCTAGCGAGAAGCTGTAAAATAGCGGTCGTTTTTCCTGAACCTAAAAAACCGGTTATAAGTGTAGTAGGAATTGTTAATATTTTTGCAGATAATTTGGTGAACATGTCAACGTTACTCGACTTAAGAAATTCAAATTCAAAAGTTAAAATAGTGGTATTTGATTACGTTTTATTAATAATTTTTGATAAGTTTATCATTTCTTTGTATTTAATTATTACCTGTCTCTTATACACATCTGACGCTGCCGACGAAG
>CAJXUT010000162.1 GCA_913061365.1 uncultured Colwellia sp. | reverse complement strand
GCGTCAGATGTGTATAAGAGACAGAACCAGTACAGCACAACTATCTGCAACTGAGTTGCAATTAGCGTTGAAGCTACCAGCACAAGCAGGGGAATATCATAACCCTTATGTGGCAGTGTGGGTTGAAGACAACAAAGGGCAGAGTGCTCGAACGCTAGTGTTATGGCGTGAAGGTTCAAAGTGGTTGAAAGATATTCGTCGTTGGTGGCGAAAAGTAGGCCGAAAAGATGCTGCTTTTGTTGACGGTATAACATCAGCCACCCGTGCAGCAGGAAACTACCAGCTTAATTTTGAGGCACTGGATGATAAAGGTGAACCTCTAGCAAACGGCAATTATATTTTGAGAATTGAAGTGGTACGTGAAAATGGTGGCCGAGCAATGCTTAAGCAACCTTTTACGATAAATGGAAAAGCGCAGACATACACATTAACAGCGACTTCAGAAACAGCTAAATCTATTTTTACTATTAAGGAATAACGATGAAATTTAAACATTTATTATTAGGGGCTGGTGCCTTACTTTTAGCAGCACAAGCAAGCGCACATAATCGCTGGATTTTACCTAGTCACTTTTCGTTATCAAATGATAAAGGTGAATGGGTGATGGTTGATATTACCGCTTCGAACGAAACCTTTAATGTTGATAAGCCTATGGGCGCAGATCGTTTGAAAATTACTGGGCCCGATGGAAAATCACTCTTTCCGGGCTCTAGTTATCGTGGACATCGTAAAAGTGTTGTTGATATCCATTTAGAAAATGACGGTACCTATCAATTAGCAATGGGTGGAAACTTATCTTATTGGACGAGTTATAAGCGTAAAGGTGAAACAAAAGAGCAATGGCTACGTAATGTGAATAAAGCCAATAGAAATAATGTATTACCTCAAGGTGCACATGATATTAAAACGGTAGAAGCATCAAGTAATGTATTAACTTATATTACCCTTAATTCACCGTCACAAAACTTTACCTCTAAAAATAAAGGGCTTGAGTTTGTACCGGTTACTCATCCATCTGATATTGCTCAAGGAGAAGCAGCACAATTTAAGTTTATTTTTAACGGTAAGGCACAAGCAGGTATTGAAGTAGAGATTGTCAGAGAAGGTGTTCGTTACCGTAATGAACAAGAAACGTTAACGCTAACTACTGATGACAAAGGGAAAATTAACTTTACTTTATCTCAAGCAGGGCGTTATATGTTAATCGCTAAATATGAGCAAGATGTGTCTGATTATGCTTTAGCTGATACTATTGGTGGACAAGTCTTTTTGACATTTGAAGCGGTACTGGATTAGGTTTTTATATTTGGTACCTAGCACTGCTAATGAAACATTAATTCAAAATGTTCAGGGTAATAACATATGCGTGTTATTACCCTTTTCTTTAAGAAAACAACTCATTAATTGAAAGTTATTATTCACTGCATAAAGCAATAAATTGGTTAAGGTGTACTTTTATCGCAATAATATCAAAAATATCTGTTGCTTGAATGAGTTGTGTAGAAAAGTCATGTAATGACGTTGATTGATGATGCTTTGCTAGTTTTTGCAAGTTGTGAGCAAATGCAGAAATGTTAGTTAAATTATTACTTTGTTTAAGCTGTTGGCATTGCTCTAAATATTGGCTTTTTAATAGACTAAGTAACTCTGACTCAATAACGAACGTATTAGTTTGTTGTGATTCTGTCTCTTCTTCTTCGGTGAACAGTAAATGTTTTTTTAATTCATTCACTAATTCTTGCTTAAGTACGGGTTTGCGAAGGTAGCCTGAAAAGTTCTCTTTACGTTGTCGTTCATAATCATCTCGCATCACCGAAGCCGTCAGGGCAACAATAGGTAAGTTCGGTTGTTTCTTTTTGATTATTTTTGCAGCTTCATAACCGTCCATCTTTGGCATACGTATATCCATGATGACGAGATCAAAGTGATTGTCTTGTGCACATTGAGTAGCCTCTATACCATTGCATGCTTCTTGATAGTGTATATTTAAACTTTTAAATATCTCGATTAGTAATTTTCGGTTATCTTCAATATCGTCAACAATAAGTACATTGGCCTTGTTAAAGGTGATAACAGAGGCATTAAGCATTTCTTTAGTTTTTGCTGTGCTCACCTCGACAGACGAAACATCAACAGAGCGTAAATATAACGAAAAGCATGATCCTTTATCTGGTGTGCTTGATACGAGTATTTTACCATTCATTAATTCAGTTAATCGTTTACTGATTGTTAAACCAAGACCTGTACCACCATATTTTCTAACACTTTGACCTTCTTGTTGTTGGAAGTTTTCAAATATCTGCTCTATTTTATCAGGCGCTATGCCAATACCTGTATCTTCAACATCAATTCTTAAATCAACTTTACTATGTATCTCATTTTCATTTTCAGCTGTTGCACGAAGAGTAATAGTACCTGAGTGTGTAAATTTTACGGCGTTACCGACTAGGTTAAATAAAACTTGCCTAATACGCGTAGAATCAAGCAGTAAGGCACGAGGAATTTTTTCATCTACTTGTAGCATAAAGTCGAGACCTTTACTGCGTACATTCATGATGAATATGTTACTGATATCTTCAAAGATGTTATGAGGGTTACAGACTTTTTTACTAATAGTTAATTTGCCAGCTTCTATTTTTGATAAATCAAGGATGTCATTAATCAAGAGTAACAATGAATTACCCGCAGACTTGATCGTTTTAACAAAAGACTTCAGTTTGTTGTCTTGGATTTGTTCATGAAGTAACTCAGTAAAGCCAAGAATAGCGTTCATTGGTGTACGAATTTCATGGCTCATATTAGCTAAAAATTCAGACTTAGCTTTATTGGCTGATTCAGCGGTAAATTTAGCTAGCTCTAAGTCACGCTCCATTGAAATTCGCTCGTTTAAATTAACAATAATATGTAATAGAGCGTCTTTGTTATGATATCTGATTGGTATGATGGAAAGGAGTCCATCAATCACACTCCCATTAAGAGCGGTTATCCTTACTTGTTTATCTGATTTTTCACAAAGTTTACCTTGATAAAAAGTATCAGCGTTCAGTGAAGATAGATTGGCTTGGTCAATAGCTAATTCATCAACAGCGGCAGCATTTACCATAAGAAATTTTTTACTTTCACTATCAATGACGTAAATAATGACAGGGATATTATCCATAACGACAGATAGGTTTCTCTCGCTTTGTTTAAGGAAAACTTCCGTTTTAGTTCTTAAAATAATCTCGTTTTGTAATCGACGATTCCAGAAAATAGTGATTGAGACAATAATGAGAGCAATTAATATGGTGATGAAAATTAGTTGATAATCTGTTTTAACAACTAACTCACGGTTACCCCAGGTATCAAATATCCTTTGTTTTTCAGATGTACTGATATTGGCAATCGCTTTATTCATTATTGGTACAAGCGCTTTATATTCAGGTTGTAATACAAAGCTGATGTCTAGCGAATACTGTGTTTTACCTACAACACTTAATGCACTATATCCATGCTCAGTAATGAGGTAGTTTGCTTGTGCTAAAGACGCGATAAATACATCTGTTTTTCCCGATGATAAATCAGCTAACCCCTGTTCAGCAGTGTCAACAAATTGAAAGGCTTTGTCTGGAAACCTACTGATAATATGATTTGTACTTGAATAGCCTTTAATTAAAGTAATTCTTTTTTTTATTACCTGAGGAATACTATCGATATATTTATTTTCATTTCTCATAATAAATACAAAGGGGCTTTTGATATAGCTATCAGTAGAAACCAAATGCTTTAACGGTGAGTAAATACTAGAAGCCGAGCCAATAGTCACTTTGTTATTTTGCAAAGCATTAACACTACTTTGCCAATTATCTGTGGGGATAAGTTTGAAATCTATTGCTAGTGTATTAGCAATAATAGTTAAATAGGCATGTATCATCCCTTGATGATTATTATTTTTATCAATTGACTCATAAGGCATCCAAGAAGGATCGGCAACAAAGGTAAAGCGGTTATGTTTTTCTAGCCATACTTTCTCTTGTAGTGTTAATTCGATATGTGATTGGGATAAGGGATTCTTATTAGATAACCACTTATTATAAATATTGCGATGCTGATGGGGTGTAATCGAGTCTAGGCCTTTTTGAATAATACTCGCCAATGCAGGGTATGCTTTATTAGTGACAATATGTATAGGATTTTTACCTAAGTGACGGGTTGACTTGAATGGTAATATCGTTGTGATACCTTCCATTTCAAGGGTGTAAATAAGCGCGCCATAGGTATCAAATAATATATCAGCCCTATTTTCTAGCACAGCATCAATGGCATCACCAAAGGTGTCAACATCAACAATTTTTATCTTTGGGAAGTGTTTTTTGATTATTTTTCTGTGGGCATAACCTACAGGGATAGCAAGCCTTTTACCATTAAGATCGGCAAGAGAGTCAGCGGGTAAGTCATCTCGAATAAAAAAATAATCTAACGCTTCAAAATAGGGCTTAGAGAAAATAAATTGAGCGTCTCTTTCTTTGGTTTTGTAAACGGCACCTAATAGGTGAACTTCATTATTTTGCAATCGAGTAAGATTATTTTGCCAAGTATCTGTAATTACTCGGTACTGTAATCCGGTATATTGTGAAATAAGCTGCAGGTAATCGTTAGCAATACCGCGATAATTTCCTTGTTGATCGGTAAAGTTAAAAGGGGTCCAATCTGGACTGCCACCAACAATAATATCATTATTCTCGGTTAGCCAATGCTGTTCCTCACTAGATAAAATAACACGTTGTTGTACTTGTGATTGGCTTTGGAAAGAAACAAAAGTGCAACCTAATAAGAAGATAGAATATAAGAATAAGCGTAATAGCATTTTATTTTCTAATAATCTCTAAAAATTCAGGCAAATTATCCATAAAAATTTTGACTAAAGCTGGATCGAAATGTGTGCCGCTTTGATCGCTAATGTAGGATATTGCATTATCAATAGACCAAGCATCTTTGTATTGACGCTTGTGAGTTAATGCATCAAACACATCAGCAATAGCAACTATTCGCCCGAAAATATGTATCTCTTCGCCTTTTAGGCCTCTTGGGTAACCTGAACCATCCCATTTTTCATGATGCTGGTGAGCAATTATAGAGGCTGAAGCCGTTAATCTTCGTTTTGAATTTTTTAGTAATAAAGCACCTTTTTCTGCATGAGTTTTCATGACAGTCATTTCGTCTTCGGACAGTTTACCGGGCTTATGAAGTATGTCTTCTGGAATTGATATTTTACCAATATCGTGCATTGGAGAAGCTAAAAATATTGTATTTACTTCTTCTTCGCTTAAGTAGGAAGTTTTCTGAGCGAGGAGTTTGCAAGTCTCTGCTACACGTTTAATGTGTTGCCCTGTTTCATCGGAAGTTGATTCCATTACTTCCATAAGAATATAAATCATTTCACACTGATTTTCTTCAATTTCCTTAGATAAACGGATAGCTTGAAGTTTGGCTTTATTCTCAACGTGCTCAGCGTATTTTTTTAACTCTTTTTTGGTACCAGATAATTCTAAATGTGTTCTTACACGAGCAAGTAATTCATTTGCATGAAAAGGTTTTATTATGTAATCAGTACCACCAACATCAAAGCCTTTGGCAACAGAGTCAGCATCTGTTTTAGCAGTTAAGAAAATTACAGGCGTTTCTTTGGTATGTTCAATTTCTCTGATACTTAAACAAACCTCAAATCCACTGATTTTAGGCATCATTATATCGAGTAAAATTAAATCAAAATCATTTGATGAAATGAGATCTAGCGCTTCTTGGCCATCAGAGGCAAAAGAGAAAGTGTAACTTTCTTCCTTGAGTATATTCATTGCAACTTGAATGTTTTCTGAAACATCATCGACAATAAGAATATGTATGTCGCTACCACTTTTCACAGTAATTCCTTCCTAGATAACTGAAAAACATGTTTAAAAAATACTACCTCCCCATAGTAAAGTGGTTTATTTTAAATTGATAGTGATTTTTATCATTATTAAAAGAGGGTTTTTGGATAAGTATTTATAACCCCGCGAAGTACCATAAACAGATTATTAATAGGCGTTTAATAGAACTTAATCTATGTTATTTAAACAGTGCTCTGTAGTATAACCGCTTTTTTTATCTCAAATGGAGCTTCTCTATATGGAGCCGTCTATAAATAGTTTAAAATTAGTCATTACGTCATGTCAGTATGTTGTTACTGGCATCAATATATAAACACCAAATGAAACTTATGAATAGTCAGCTAACTTGTTTTACTTCTTTTGTACAAAGTATTAAGCCTTATGCCTTGCCTGAGCGTTTTACTTTCCCATTTTGTTATAAACCACATCCGCTATGTTTATTGGCAGCAAAAGAATTACAGCAAGAGTTAACGCATAATACGCATTATCAACAAGAGCTTTCTATAACAGGTAAAATGTTTGGAGTGTTGTTGGTGGAAAACAAACAAGGTGAAGTAGGGTATATCAGCGCTTTTTCAGGCAAGTTAAACTGTGATGAGCATACAGTTAACTTTGTTCCTTCCGTTTTTGATGTAGAAGAAAAATCAAGCTTATATATTGAAGATGTTAATATTATTAACCGTCTTAATAGCGAATTAGAACAGTTACTTGCTAATCCTTTACTTGATGAATATCAGCAAACTCTTGCATTAAAACTGACTCAACAAGATGAACAATTTGAGCAACATAGACAGCAAATGGCTCAGAATAAAAAAATAAGAAAAGAAAAGCGCAGCCAGGCAAAAAATAGTCTTGATGGTGACAACCTAGCACTATGTCTTAAACAACTAGCACAAGAAAGTATTGACGGTAAAAATGCACTGCGAGATTTAAAAGAATATTGGCATATCCAAGTTTCACAAATTCAGCAAAAATTAGATAGCCTAACAAATAAGATTAACGAGATTAAAAAAAAGCGCAAGCAGCTTTCTACAAGGTTACAAACTAAAATATTTAAGCAATATCGTATGCTAAATAGTGAAGGGATAGAAAAAGATTTAATTGAATTATTTAAACATGCCCCGTTCCCCGTTCCCCCCGCAGGAACAGGGGATTGTGCAGCGCCTAAGTTATTACAATATGCTTTTAAGCAACAGTTGCAGCCATTAGCACTCGCTGAATTTTGGTGGGGGCAAGCACCTAAGTCTGAAATACGTCAACATAAAAATTTTTATGGCGCATGTTCAGGTAAATGCCAACCAATTTTAGCGCACATGTTAGAGGGGATGGCTATAGATGATAACCCATTATTGGTTAACCCTGCTGAAGGAAAAATGCTTGAAATTATTTATCAAGACGATGCTATTGTTGTGGTAAATAAACCCAGTGAATTTTTATCGGTACCAGGAAAACATATTGAAGATTCAGTTTATCTACGTATTAAACAGCAATTTCCTCAGGCGACAGGTTCGTATATTGTGCACCGGTTAGATATGTCTACATCAGGTGTAATGGTTTTGACGCTAACTAAACGAGCACAAAAAAACATTCAGCAGCAATTTATAAATCGCACGATAAAAAAGCGTTATGTAGCTATTTTAGAGGGAGACATTGAAAAAAAATCAGGTAAAAATCAAGGGGAGATAAACTTACCGTTAAGAGGTGATTTTGATGATAAACCAAAGCAATTAGTGTGCTTTGAGCAAGGAAAAAAATCTAAAACTCAATGGGAAGTGATTGATGTTGTAGAAGGAAAATCAAAGCTCTTTCTATATCCAGAAAGTGGAAGAACTCATCAGCTCCGTGTACATTGTGCACACCCTTTAGGATTGAATTTACCCATATTCGGTGATGATTTATACGGCGTTAATTCTCAAGGTAAGGAGACCGATGGAAATAATTCTCCACGTTTACACTTACATGCTGAAACACTAACGCTTACTCATCCAATAACTAAAGAAGTTATGACTTTTCAAAAAGATGCAGACTTTTAGTCTCACTTTACAGATATAGCTTTTAAAAAAGTATAAATCATAAAAAACCCATCCTAAAGATGGGTTATTTTTATTGCTGATTAATTTATCTATTTATCTATTAATCTTTTATTTCTGCATTGTGATAAACATTTTGTACATCATCACAATCATCTAACATAGCGATAAATTTTTCAAAATTAGCAAGGTCGTCTTCACCTTCAATATCGATATAAGTTTGTGGAACCCAGCTGATTTCTTCAACTTCTAGTTCAAACTCAGGCATAGAGTTAGCAAATTCAGTTTTAATTTTAAAGAATTCAGTGTGCGGTGCGTAAACTGTAATAATGCCATCTTCTAATTCAACATCGCTTACATCAATATCAGCCATCATTAAGTTTTCTAGAACGGTTTCGTCATCTTCACCTTTAAAAGCAAATACTGCTTGGTGATCAAACATATGTGAAACGGTACCTGATGAGCCAATTTTAGAGTGGGTTTTAGTAAAGCACTGACGAACATCTTTAATAGTGCGATTACCATTATCAGTTAAGCAATCAATAATTACCATACAGTTACCAGGACCAAAACCTTCGTAACGTGCTTCAACAAAATCTTCACCGCCAGTACCTGATGCTTTTTTTAACGCATTATCAATTACGTGAGTAGGTA
>CAJXUT010000161.1 GCA_913061365.1 uncultured Colwellia sp. | reverse complement strand
ACGAGATTCCTCTACGTCTCGTGGGCTCGGAGATGTGTATAAGAGACAGATAAAAGGGTTAACCACAGAAAACTTAGCATCTATTAACGGCAATGTTTTATTTACTATATAAGGCGTAGGAAATATTTGGTTTGAGGTAATATCGTACAAATGCTTAATATCTTCTTTACCTTCAATATCTTTTTGATAAAGGTTAGTGAGATATTCTCTCAAATGTTCTTCAACAATGTGAAGCCTGTCATCAATTATATTGGGTAAAACCTCAACATTTTCAATATTCTTTTGTAATGCTGGCGCATCTAACTCATTACCAACAAACACGATATTTGAATAACGTAATTGAGCTAAATAGTCATATAAACTATCAGAAAAGATATTACCGTTTGAGTTAATACCGCCCACAATAATCACTACATCAATAAGATCACTTGGCAAAGAATAATCTTCAATATCTTGATATAAAACGGTATCAATAATATTGATGCCTGAATTGAAGGCAATATTAGTAGCGTATTTTAATGAGAAAGTATTAGTAACCCCAATAATCAGTGTCGTTAAGCCACCATTAGCTGATGAGCAAATATGAACATCATCTTTATTGTAGCCTTCAATCGTATTGCCGCACTTATGCATTAAGTCGTCTAAAATATCTTTATTAAAATCTCTTAAATGCTGTTCAATATGTGCTGTAGTGCTAAGTTTGAAATAAGTGCTACCAACATCGATTAGCAACTTTTTATTGCTTGCATTACTTATGTTGTTTTCGGTGCTCATTGCATAATTCCTATATCATGAATAATATCATTAACGATACTTGTAGTATCTTTAGTCAAATCACATTGCGCCTTATCATAAGCGTAACAACGATCTGGAATAGGAACATTTCCTCGTTTAATAATTCTGATATTTTTCTTAGCATCTCTAATGGTGATCATATTATTGTGGTTAATAATATGCGGAGAAAAAGGTACATCGATAATGCCATTTTTAATGGAATTAAAGACTTTTCGCCATAAGGTATCTGCTGGGTCGTTAAATACCGCTTCCATGATAGCCTTAACTTGTAGCGTTAACATTTCTTCTTCTTCTTCATCAACCACATTAGGTAAACCGTTTAAAATACCTAACGTGTATTGCGTATTAGAGACTGTTTTAGCATTGGCTTCTTTGGTAGGAATACCTGAGGCTTCTTCTCTGGTTTTGGTAATAATTTTATCTGCACCAACCATTGAGGCAATAACAGTTGCCATATTTATTAACTGCTCGGCATAATCTTTATTCATTGGGAAAGCCCCCATCCATTGGTGATAAACCAAATGAATTGCGGCATCACTACAATCTATTTCTGCCGCATAGTGCTTAGCTAATTTTTTCAGAACTGCACCCGTAACAATATCTTGATTCATTGAACCTTGCTGTGCAAATGACACCGAGAAAGACTTTACTCCCTCTTCTAGTGACAGCAGCATTTCAAGCAATTGAATTACAATGGTGATAGATGGCGGTACTAACGTTGCCGTAAGTGGGCCAAAAGATTCTCTATTAATCGGTTCATTTAACTTCGAATAGTTAGCACACACTCTTTCTACATACTTCCAGTAGAGAAAAGCTTTATCTAACGGGAAGTTTTTCGAATAAGGTAAAAGGTAGGTTATAGGGCCGCCTTCTATTTCAAAAATTCCTGACGCGATTGCTGTTTCAATCAACAATCGAGCATCGGGCGTACCGTGTCGTAAACTTACCGGTTTATTAAAGTTAGTAATCATTTTACGCGTCGTTCTATAACCATGATTTACTAAAGGGTAACCATTTAGCATATCAACATCATTTTCTTCACTTAGACGTAACATTTTCTTCGACGTAGCATAGTCATTTAAGCGCGTATTAGAATCAATGGTAAGTGGTAACACATCAACATTGGCATCAACAAAAAACTCATAAAGCGCAAATTGCTTTTTATAAGTAGGAAAACCACCACGTGGTTGCACCAACATTTTATTTTTCTTTTTAAAATGATGAGAGATAAATAGATCTTTACTGGCATTTTTAACAAACTCTGCCACTTCAGCAAAGTCAAACGTATCAACATACTCATTGCTCAGAATTATTTCTCTTTCTTCTTGCAGCAAACTCATTATTCATTACTCTCTTTTGTATCTCTATCTTTGATAAAGGTTTCTAACAAGTCTAAACCCGTATTTAAATCAACTTGATGACAAACAATATCAAAACCATAATTTTTGTACCTTGGAACAATATCTTCTGCATTACCAGTACCAACAACTAAGTTGCCACCAATCATCATAATAATATCATCTAGATTTTTATATTTTGATTTAAGTAATTTAACTTCTCGACTCCAGCCTTCAGCTTCGCCGTTGAGAGAAGAGATCATTAAAACATCTGCGCCAGTTTCTACTGCCGCATCAAAAAATTCTTCTAAATAAGTATTAACCCCTAAGTTAAATACTTCGTATCCTCGAGCATTTAAAGAAAGCTCAATTAATCGATTAGCGACCACGTGGATATCGTTGCCAACTACGCCTGTTACTACCTTCATAAGATTATTACGCCTAACGTATAACTATTCATTATTGCTGAATATATAATATCAAAATTTATAGAAAAACACTCCTTTAATGCTAGAATACTGACTTATATCGTAAATAAAAAAAGAACAGGACTGATTTATGACATTTTTTACCGCGGATATCTGTGATGATCACAGCGAGAAGGTATTTGTATTAGGCGCAGGTTATAAAAATTATGGTGGCGCAAGTAAGTGCCAAGGTGAAATAGTTACCATAAAGCTAGATAAGAACAATTCAGATCTAATAACACTACTAAGAGATGAAGATGGCACTGGTAAAGTAGTTGTTGTTGATGTAAACCAAGAATATTTTGCCGTTGTAGGTGAAAACTTAATGAAGTTTGCTCATCAAAATAATTATGCAGGTATAGTGGTAAATGGCTATATTAGAGATACTTTTCAAATCACCGATATTCCTGTTGCTTTATACGCACTAGGAACTTGTTCTAGAAAATCAATTCCTGTTACTTCTGGTGAAAGAAATATTAATTTATCATTTGGTGGCATTGATATTAATCACGGCGAATACCTTTATGCCGATACCGATGGTGTTATTGTTACGAGTGAAAAAATCGTTTAGCCCTTATTAAAACTAAAAACTAAAACAAAAAAATCCCGCTGTTAATATGATTAACAGCGGGATTTTTATATTTTCTACATACTAAAACTTTAACAAATTAAAGTACTTTAGCAATAGACTTAGTTAAATAACCAACATTATCAGGCGATATTCCCGCAAGACTAATACGGCTAGAACCAACAATATAAATGCTATATTCATCTTGCAAACGCTGCACTTGCTCTTTGTTTATACCTAAGAAAGAGAACATGCCATTTTGTTTAGTAATAAAGCTAAAGTCGCGCGTTACACCGTTAGCAGCTATTTGATCAACTAATAACTGACGCATGCCGTTAATGCGATCACGCATTTCTTTTAATTCACCATGCCACTGAGTTGTTAACTCTTCAGAATCTAAAATAGTCTCTACAATAGCCGCACCATGCGCTGGTGGCATAGAGTAATTAACTCTAACAACAGATAATAATACAGAGTTAATAATATCTGCAGCAACTGCACTTTTACCAATAATAGAACAAGCACCAATGCGCTCACGGTATAAGCCGAAGTTCTTTGAACATGAGCTACAGATAACCATTTGCTCAACTGTATCAGCCATTAAGCGTAAGCCAAATGCATCTGTATCTAAATCTTGACCAAAACCTTGATAAGCCATATCAACAACAGGTATAAAGCCAACTTGCTTAGCAACGTCTGCTACTTGTTGCCATTGCTCTTTATTCAAATCCATACCGCTTGGATTATGACAACACGCATGTAATAACACAGCATCATCTTTAGAGACTTGTTTTAACGCAGCAAGCATACCGTCAAAATCTAAGCCATTATTTTCATAGTCATAATATGGATAGGTTTTAACATTTAAACCTGCAGCAGTAAAAACACCTTGGTGATTTGCCCAAGTTGGGTTACTTACCCAAATAGTAGCACCCGGTGTACATGTTTTAATGAATTCGCCAGCCGTACGTAAAGCACCTGTACCACCTGGAGTTGAAATTGTACGAATACGATTTTCACTGATAACCTTATGGTCACCTAAAATAAGTGCTGTCATTTTTTCATTAAATAATACAGAACCTGCAGAACTTAAATAAGCTTTGCTATTTTCATTTTCTAAACGAAATTTTTCGGCTGCTTTTACACAAGCTAAAACGGGTGTATGACCAAGTTCATCTTTATAAATACCTGCGCCCAAATCAATTTTATTGGGGTTGTTGTCGGCTTTAAATTTTACTGATAAACCTAGTATAGGATCTGCTGGTAGCTGTGTTAATTTTGTAAACATACGTTTAATACCTTTCTCATGACGATGACTATTTCATACAGATATCACTTATTTAATCATTTAGTTAAATGAGTATCTTTTCAATTTAATAGCGTTAAATATAATGAGATTGAGTATACCTCAAGAAATTTGAATAATCGTGCATTAATACTGAATAAAAACATGATTAGTTTTTCGAGGCGTGAAAATATAAATAAAAATTGATTTTTATCGATTTATTTAATTCATTTTAAACAGTATAGGTGATGATAAAAGGAGGTTTTATCTATGTTTTATTAATTTTGCAGGGTATAAGAATGGTGCCCCGACCCGGATTTGAACCAGGGACACGAGGATTTTCAATCCTCTGCTCTACCAACTGAGCTATCGGGGCATTGAATCATTTTCTAAGAAGAGGTATGTTTCAAAGTTGGCGTATCATAGCTATAAATCTATAGGCTAGCAACCGTTTTTTAATTCTTTTTGGAGGCTTTATTAAAATGATGAATTAAAGTTCGAAATCACTAAAATCTAAATCACTTTCATGGGTAGTTTTTGGAGCATTAAGGGAGTCAAGTAACGACGGCTGGGCTGTTTCTAGCGCGAGTGTATTAATTTCTTCAACAACTTTCGGCTTATTTTTATTCAGTTGGCGTTTTTTTCTCTGTACACAGCGTTTAATGACTTTTTGCTTAGTGTCATTATCAAGCTTAATCCAATCTTGTCTTTCATCACGCGTGCGCATACAACCAAGGCAATAACCTTTTTCATTAGACTGGCATATACCGACACAAGGGCTTGGAACATCAAAAAACTCTAACTGCACTTAATTTAACCACCGTTATACAAAAAGGCATGTAGTAAGTATATACCCAAACCTGCTAAAAATGCAGGCTTTAGGTATATTCACTAACATACCATTCTATTATCGAGAGGATAACCTAGGCTAATTTATCCGTCGCAATATGATAATCAGGATCTTCAATCACATTAACTTCAACAAGATCACCTGCTTTTTTAAGTAATAACTTACATTCTTGATTTAAATGTTTCAAATGCAGGGTTTTGCCTTTAGCTAAATAGCGCTCTGCTAATGTATCAATCGCTTCTATAGCTGAATGGTCTGCAACACGTGAACGTTTAAACTCAATGATAATGTCATCACCATCTTTTTCAACATCAAACTGCTCTAAAAAGGTAGAAACTGAACCAAAGAAAATAGGGCCTGTTACTTCATATACTGTCGAGCCGTTTTCATCCGTACTTCTACTTACATTAATATGTTTGGCATGTTCCCAAGCAAAAACTAATGCAGAAACAATCACACCAACAATAACAGCAATAGCTAAATCGGTAGCAACAGTAACACCAGAAACTAAAATAATAACAAAGGCATCTGCTTTAGGTACTTTGCTGAGAATTCGAAAGCTTGACCATTCAAATGTACCAATAACAACAATAAACATGACACCCACTAATGCGGCTAACGGAATCATTTCAATTAGGCCAGAGGCAAAAAGAATAAAGCCAAGTAATGCAATGGCTGCCGTAATACCTGATGCTCGACCTCGACCACCAGAATTAACATTGATCATTGATTGACCAATCATGGCACAACCACCCATGCCGCCAAAAAAGCCTGTCACAGTATTTGCTGCACCTTGAGCTATACATTCTTTATTACCACGTCCACGCGTGCCTGTTAATTCATCTATTAATGTTAAGGTTAACAATGATTCAATTAAACCAATGGCAGCAAGTACTAAAGCAAAAGGAAGGATAACTTTGATTGTTTCTAAAGAAAACGGCACATTAGGAATAGAAAACTGCGGCAAACCACCTGCAATAGACGCTGTAGGGTCGTTCGTCATATCACGAAGGAAATCAACAACTGTACGGGTATCTAACCCTAAACTTTGTACTAAAACGGTTACTACAACAATTGCCACTAACGATGACGGTACCGCCTTAGTTAATTTTGGTAAGAAGTGAATAATAGCCATAGTTAAGATAATAAGCCCTGCCATAATCATCATAGGAGAACCTTGTAACCACTCAAGCTCGCCTGCACTATTGGTCACTTTAAATTGACCTAATTGCGCTAAGAAAATAACAATAGCCAAACCATTTACAAAGCCCAGCATTACAGGGTGAGGAACTAAACGAATAAATTTGCCAAGTTTTAAGACACCGGCCAAAATTTGCAGTAAACCGGTGAGCACCACGGTGGCAAATAGGTATTCCACCCCATGTATAGCAACCAAGCTCACCATTACAACTGCCATTGCGCCAGTAGCACCAGAAATCATTCCCGGGCGACCGCCAAAAATAGAAGTAATTAAACCGACCATAAAGGCAGCATATAAACCAACTAATGGTTCAACTCCTGCAACAAAAGCAAAAGCGACTGCTTCTGGTACTAAAGCTAAAGCCACAGTTAAGCCCGATAGCACATCATTTTTCAGGTTAGACACCTTACTCGCGTGTAATTCAAACATTTTTATCTCATTGATTAGTTTATTGCGATGTATTTTTATAAATACATACGCGAAGTTAGCTGCTAATGGCCAACTGAATATAGACGACTATTAGGAAACATAGGGATTTTAGAGGGCGAAAATACTACAGATTTTATTGATAAAAGTCAATAATTGTAGGTTTTTACAACAAAATGAAAATGTGTGCTTTTAAGCACTTTTATCTACTGCTGATTGGCTTTCACTTGAATTTACAATCGGTACCTTTACTTCAAAATAAGTCCCTTGCTCTGAATCAAGTAAAGTAATATTGCCTTGTAACTTAGTATTTACTAAATTAAAAACAATATTTAATCCTAAGCCCGAGCCTCCCTGACCACGCTTGGTGGTAACAAAGGGATCAAACACTCGCTTTTTAAGCTCTTCAGAAATACCTATCCCGTCATCGCCGTAAATTAGTGTTAAATAGCCTTCACTTTGTGTAAACGTTATAGATATATTTCCGTCTTTTCTATCTTCAAAGCCATGGATATGAGAATTCATTAGCAAGTTAGTAATAATTTGATTCCATGCACTTGGGTAGGTAACCAAATAAAAAGATTCATCGAGATTAATGCTAATATCATATCGTTTTGATTTAAATAATGTTTTAACGGTATTCACTACATCATAAACATGTTTATACAGATTAATATTAACTTCTGGATCAGTATGTTGTTCAACAGCAACAGATTTAAAGCTACTAATTAAATCTACTGCTTTTTTTAAACTTCGTTCAATAATCCCTTCATATTCACTCAATAAATTTAACGTATTATTTAAATGTGATTTCGATAATTTTTGTTTTGCAACGGCCTCTTGTAAGCTCTCAAGGTTTTCTTTTAACGCACTAATTGAGGTAACACATATACCTAAGGGTGTATTCACTTCATGGGCAACACCCGCAACTAATTGTCCCAAAGACGCCATTTTTTCAGATTGCACTAACTGATCTTTTGCTAGGGTCAAGTCATCAAGAGATTGTTGCAATTGTTTATTACTTTCCTCTACTTTTGCCGTTCTATCATGTACTTTTACTTCTAATTCACCATTTAATGCCAGTAACGCATTCTCAGCATCTTCGAGCTTTATAATATCGTTTTTAAGCTTTACTCTCATGTTATTAACAGCACTGACTAAAAAGTCTAACTCATCTTTATCTTCGGGACGGTTAGATAAAACAAGTTCTTCTTCTAAATTATACGGTGTTAACTGTTGGGCATAATGAGTAATTTTAAAAAGATGACGCGTTATAAGCTTATTAACAATAATAATGATAAAAAAGGCAATAATAAAAATTTTAATAAATTCTGCAGTGAGGATGGAACCTGCTTGTTGCCGCAACCTTTTATATATATCTTGATAGTTCGCATAAATCTGTAGTTTGCCTACTTCTTTATCATTATAAATAATGGGGTATTCAACAAATTTTTTAGCTTCAATAGACTCATCACCAAACTGTTGAAAATAATCAAAGTCATTTTCAATTTTAACAAAGCCAATATCTGGTAAATCAACTATTCCTTGAATTTGTTGAGCTGTTAAAAGCTTATTAAAATCCCATAAACTACTCGCAATAGAGGGAATGTGACTTTTTTCAATAGTTTCAAAACGTTGTTCTAATAAGGTAATATCATTTTGAAAAGAAGAATAGAGTTGCAATAAAGTTGAACATAACGAAACACACACGCTGCATAATAAAATATCTGTCTCTTATACACATCTGACGCTGCCGACGAAGAGGATAGTGTAGAT
>CAJXUT010000160.1 GCA_913061365.1 uncultured Colwellia sp. | reverse complement strand
GGGCTCGGAGATGTGTATAAGAGACAGGCATTATATTTGTCATTTTATTCATTCATTTATTTTTAACTTATGGCAATTTTATCATGAAATAACCCTGAATTTGGGTATAATCTCGCAGTAATTAAAAATTTATAGAAGTTAGTGATAAATGAAAAATATTGAAATAGACGATGAACTTTATCTGTATATTGTTTCGAACACACAATCTATTGGTGAGAGCGCTTCAAGCATTTTGCGTCGTTTACTCCCGATAGGAGACACTAGTGATCAAGCCATTTTATCCTCTCCCACTGTTGCAGACGTTACACAGGAAGATGTTCAACAAAATGAATCATCTGAAGAAAAAATTGTAGCTGATATAGAAACGAATGAACTTGACGAAGAGAGTATTAGTTCAGAAAGCGTGTTTGATTTTATCAATAAAGAAGAACTTGCTATGCAACGTGGTGCTGTTGGTCGTTTTTTATTGATTCTTGCAGCGTTATATCGGGCTCATCCTAGTAAATTTAAAGTAGTCACGAATATTGGACCAAAAGTAAGTGCAAGAAAAACAAAACGCTTATACTTTGCTCTGAGTGAAGAAATATTAACAGCTAGTGGCAGTAGCACTAAACCCAAGCAAGTGCCTCAAAGTCCGTTTTGGGTTATTACTAACTCAAACACAACACGTAAAAAAATGATGTTAACAGAGGCGGCAACATTATTAGGTTACGATGAGAGTGATGTGATAAAAATCCGAGATTTTTTATAACACTGACTAATTAGTTCGCATATTTCGCTGAATTTATCTTTTACTGTGTTTAACGTAAAAGTTATTAAACGAAACACACCAAAAGCATCAAAAGGAAAAGTATGTCTATTCATCCCTATGCAGGTAAAGCAACAAGACCAGAAGATAGAATTAACCTTGGCCAATTAGTCAGTGACTACTACGTTAAAACACCTGATGTAGATATTATTGCTCAGCAAGTGACTTTTGGTACTTCAGGTCATCGTGGCACAGCGGCTAAAGTTAGTTTTAATGAACAACATATTGTTGCTATTTGTCAGGCTGTTGCTGAATATCGAACTAGTCAACATATTACGGGTCCATTGTTTTTAGGTAAGGACACACATGCTTTATCAGAGCCTGCTTTTGCGAGTGCAATTTCAGTACTAATTGCCAACGGTGTTAATGTAATTATTCAAGATGATGTGCTATCTAGTACTCAGGTAACTTCTGGGTTTACGCCAACACCAGTCATTTCTAGACTTATTATTTCACATAATAAAACACATGATGATTCTTCTCTTGCTGATGGCATTATTATCACACCTTCACATAATCCGCCTACGGATGGAGGGATTAAATATAACCCACCGCATGGTGGTCCTGCTGAAGGAAACATTACAAAGCAAATTGAACGAAGAGCAAATGAGTTAATTAAAGCAGGATTAGTTGAAGTTAAACAACTTCCCTACATGACTGCATTAGAGTCTTCATTGTTAGGTCAACAAAATTTTATTGAACAGTATGTCAATCAACTAGAACAAGTTATTGATATGAAAGCAATCGCAGATGCTGGTGTTACCATAGGTGTTGATCCTTTAGGGGGATCTGGTATTGCTTATTGGCCTGTAATCGCTAAAAAATATGGAATCAACATTACGATTGTAAACCCTGTTGTTGATGCTAGTTTTTCTTTTATGTCGCTTGATAAAGATGGCAAAATCCGCATGGATTGTTCTTCTCCTTTTGCTATGGCGGGTCTTATAGCAATGAAAGATGATTTTGATATCAGTGTAGGGAATGATCCTGATTTTGATAGGCATGGCATTGTTACTAAAAGCGGCGGCCTAATGAATCCTAACCACTATTTAGCGGTTGCTATTCACTACTTGATGACACATAGAGGTTGGCCTGAAAAAAGCAAAATAGGTAAAACACTTGTTTCTAGTTCGCTTATTGATCGCGTAGCAAAAAAAATAAATCGTTCATTGTCAGAAGTACCAGTAGGTTTTAAATGGTTTGTCGATGGCTTAGAAGACTCAAGCTATGCCTTTGGTGGAGAAGAAAGTGCGGGAGCCTCATTTATTGCTAGAGATGGCAGCACTTGGACTACCGACAAAGATGGCTTTATTATGGCGTTATTAGCGGCAGAGATATTAGCCGTTACAGGTAAAGATCCCCATCAGCTTTATCTTGATTTAGTCAATGAACTAGGTGAACCATGCTATGGACGTGTTGAAGCTGTGGCTTCATTTGAGCAGAAAAAAGTACTTACGGAACTCTCTAGTGAGGCCGTTACAGCAGAAGTCTTAGCCGGCGAAAAAATAGTGGATATTCTTTCTCATGCACCGGGAAATAATGCTGCCATTGGTGGTATTAAAGTAGTTACTGAAAATGGTTGGTTTGCTGCTCGTCCTTCAGGAACTGAAGAAATTTACAAAATTTATGCTGAAAGCTTTATTGATGAACAGCACTTACAACTGATAATAAAAGAAGCGCAAGATATTGTCAGTGAAGCATTTAAAGTTGCTGGGCTTTAATCAAGCCTCACATATAAGTTGTTCTTGAATAGAAAATTAAATAAAAATAATAAGGTTAATAATGACATACCCGCAAGTACAACTTTCTGCTACACAATTACAAGAGCAACTTTTGAAAACGGGTGATTTTCTACATTTAACGCGCAGTCATGAACATCAAATGGCGGCATTTAGTTTTGAAGTTGACTGTAAAAAGAATGCGTCTAAAGCTCTAGTTTCAGTACTGAATACCGGCATTATTATTTTTGAACCATTAAATCATACTTCTGGTAAAGATATTGTTTTGTCTAGTGCTGTTCATGGCAACGAAACCGCACCTATTGAAATATGCAGCGGTTTGATTAAAAAACTAATTTTAGGTGAGTTACCTTTAGCACATCGAGTATTATTTTTATTTGGAAACCCACCTTCAATTAATATTGAACAGCGCTTTGTTGAAGAAAACCTTAACCGTTTATTTTCTGGCGGCCATTCACAAGATCAAGGGCAAGGTGAAGGGTTAATTAATAAGGAACGTCATCGTGCCTTGCTGTTAGAGCAAACGGTGACAAACTTTTTTAATAAAGGTCAAGGTGAGCGTTTTCATTATGATTTACACACTGCCATTAGAGGCTCTAAAAATGATAAGTTTGCTGTTTATCCATTTAGACATAAGCAACCTTGGGTAAAAGAGCAACTACAGTTTATGCTTGCTTGTGGCATTAGTACCATTTTATTTTCACATTCACCAACAACAACGTTCAGTTATTTTTCTTCAAATAATTTTGGAGCACACGCCTTTACTGTTGAATTAGGTAAGGTAAAACCGTTTGGTGAAAATGATATGACAAACTTTAGTGACGTAAACAATTGCCTAAATTTGTTAATTACAGGGCAGCCATTGACGTTAGCTGAATACAATAAAGATAATTTTAGTTTTTTTGAAATTGACCAAATAATTGATAGACACCATCAAGATTTTTCATTGCACTTTAGTGATGAAGTTGAAAACTTTACTGACTTTCCTATTGGTACCGTTATCGCAACGGATGGCACTGAAGAAGTGAAAACGAGGAAGCAAGGAGAGGCTATCATATTTCCTAATGCTAATGTTGCCATTGGGCAACGTGCTTTGCTAACCGTAGTACCAGTAGAAATTACCCCTGCCTAACATTTAATTTAATTGAAGAAATAAGCAGAATATGCTTTTTCTCATTGAATCATTCTTACTAGCGCCACCGTTTGTTATTTAGGCTGTGTCGCAAGCTATATTTACTTCACAAAAATACGATATGTTCCAAAGGAATTCCATCGTATTTAATTCATATAACATATTCTATTATAACGCTATTTCAAACAATTCCTGCTCAATACAAAGCTATTACAAGTAGTATAACCTCGACTGGTTTAGATTGTTTTTTTGTTCAGTTAAAACGGCAATGTAAACCTCTCTATTTTTCTTTACTGTAAACATTCCTGTTCACTTTTACCGTAAATTACGCCATTTCATTGCTCAACAATCTTGAGTATCAATTAACGTGAAGGTAAAGTTTTGCACGATTTCTACGAACTACTGACTATACTTAAATCAAGAAAAGACAGTAAATATCTAGGGTGTTTTTAAAAATTATTGCCTAGACTTTTGAGCGAACCATGATCAAATCATGCTTTTAATTTTATGTTCTACGCTGAATTAAAACATGAAGGGATGTGTTTCTGACTCAACTAAATTGTGATCAATTAAATAGCACGAACAATTAAAATAAGAGAATGTTATGAGTAGTGAACTTTACGATGATGGGCCAATGGTACATAAACCTATGTTTATTGATGGCACCAGTGTTGAAATTCCAGAATTAAAAATATTAAAACAAGATGGCTCTACCTATGAAGGTGCTGAGTTACCAGAAATGAATGAAGGCTTAGCAATAAAAATCTATAAGACGCTCGCTTTTCATCGTGTGCTTGATGAACGTATGGTGGCATCTCAACGACAAGGTCGTTTAAGTTTTTATATGGCAGCTCTTGGGGAAGAAGCCGCTAGTGTTGGTGGAGCAGCAGGATTAAAGTCTCAAGATATGATCATGAGTCAATATCGTGAGCAAGGAGCTTTAATGTTTCGAGGATTTAGCCTTGAAAATTTTATGAACCAAATGTTTTCTAATGAAAAAGATTTAGGAAAAGGCAGACAAATGCCAATTCATTATGGTTCAAGTGAATTGAATTATATGACTATTTCATCACCATTAGGTACACAAATACCACAAGCAACAGGCTATGCATACGGCCAAAAGGTACAAGGATTAGATGAAGTTACGCTTTGCTACTTTGGAGAAGGGGCAGCATCTGAAGGTGATTTTCATGCAGGTTTGAATATGGCTGCAGTACACCAAGCTCCGGTGATTTTTTTCTGTCGAAACAATGGTTATGCTATTTCAACACCTTCAGACGAGCAATTTAAAGGTAATGGTATTGCTTCGCGCGGTGTCGGTTATGGTATTAAAACGTTACGCGTAGATGGTAATGACATTTTGGCTGTTGTTAAAGCAACTCAAATAGCACGTGAATATGCGCTGAAAGAAAGTGCTCCTGTGTTGATTGAGGCAATGTCGTATCGCTTGGGCGCACATTCAACTTCTGATGATCCTTCAGGCTATCGAACACGTGAAGAAGAAGCCAAGTGGCAAGCTAATGATCCCATTTTAAGGATGAAAAACTGGTTGTTGGCACAAAATTGGTGGGATGAAGATCAAGATAAAGCACTTTTTGAGAAGCTACGTGAGAAAGTATTAGCGGCAGTTAAAACCTCAGAAAAAACAAATAAGCCTCATATCGATACTTTAATTACCGATGTTTATGATGTTCCTTCAACTCAACTAAAAGCGCAATTAGACAGTGTAAAAGCGCACGTTAATAAATACCCAGAAGCCTATCCATTTACTGCGGGGAAATTTTAGTCATGGCAAGAATGAATATGTTACAAGCCATTAATAATGCACTTGATATCGCTATGAGCGAAGACGAAAACACCCTATGCTTTGGCGAAGATGTTGGTCATTTTGGTGGTGTTTTTCGAGCAACCAGTGGTTTACAAGATAAATATGGTAAGGCGCGCTGCTTTAATACGCCTTTAGTTGAACAAGGTATTATTGGTTTTGCTAATGGCCTCGCTGCACAAGGTTCTCGTCCAATTGCCGAAATCCAGTTTGCCGATTATATTTTTCCAGCCTTTGATCAAATAGTTAATGAAGCAGCCAAATTTCGCTATCGAAGCGGTAATGAATTTGATGTCGGAAAGTTAACAATTCGCTCACCTTATGGTGGTGGTATTGCTGGAGGTTTATATCATAGCCAATCTCCTGAAGCTTATTTTGCTCATACACCCGGTTTAAAAATCGTAATTCCTCGCAACCCTTACCAAGCTAAAGGATTATTACTTGCCTCTATTCGTGACGATAATCCGGTTATCTTTTTTGAACCAAAACGTTTATATCGAGCATCTTTAGGCGAAGTACCAGAAGAAGATTATCAATTACCCATTGGTAAAGCTGAAGTGGTACAAACGGGCAGTGATATTACTTTACTAGCTTGGGGGGCCCAAATGGAAATACTACAAAAAGCAGCAGATTTAGCGGCTAATGACGGTATTTCTTGTGAAGTAATTGATTTACGAAGCATATTACCTTGGGACGTAGAGACAATTGCAAACTCAGTAATTAAAACAGGACGTTTGTTAGTTAGCCAAGAAGCGCCATTAACCGCAGGCTTTGCCAGTGAAATTGCGGCTACTATCCAACAAGAGTGTTTTTTACATCTGGAATCTCCAATAGAGCGTGTTTGTGGTTTAGATACCCCGTACCCACTGGCACTAGAAAAAGAATATGTAAGTGATCATTTAAAAATATATGAAGCGATTAAACGCAGTATTAATTACTAATACTTTACTGATAAAAATGATTAATAAGAATTACTAGGAAAAAGATATGAGCATTGATTTTATATTACCTGATATTGGTGAAGGTATCGTTGAGTGTGAACTAGTTGAATGGCTAGTTAAAGAAGGCGAAACAATTGTTGAAGATCAACCTATTGCTGATGTGATGACAGATAAAGCACTAGTGCAAATTCCTGCAATGCATAATGGTGTAATAGATAAACTGTTTTACAAACAAGGTGAAATTGCAAAAGTTCATGAGCCGCTATTTTCAATGATTCCTGAGGGTAATGATGTTAGTAGTGAAACGAATGAAACGGTTAGTGATGTTCAAGTTGAAGCTGAACAAACGCAAGAAAAAACTTCTGGTAATGTGACGGTTGAAAAAGAGGAAGAAACTACTGAACCAATAAAAGCGAATGGTAAAGCGGTTGCAAGCCCAGCGGTGCGACGCGTAGCCCGTGAGTTAGATGTCAATATTAGTGAAGTGACAGGCTCAGGTAAAAAGGGACGTGTTTATAAAGAAGATATTGTCTCTTTTGATCAAAACGGTACGACAACGGCTACTCAAACTATCACTTCTTCAACACGTGTTGAGCCTATTCGTGGTATTAAAGCGGTAATGGCAAAAGCGATGGTTAATTCTGTTAGCACGATTCCTCACTTTACTTTTTGTGAAGAAATTGACATGACAGAATTAATTAAGCTTCGTTTAGAGCTTAAAGAGGTTTATGCAAAGCAAGATATTAAGCTCACCATGATGCCATTCTTTATGAAAGCTATGTCGCTAGCATTAAAAGACTTCCCTGTGATAAACAGCCAAGTTAATGAAGACTGCACAGAGTTAACTTATTTTAATGATCATAATATAGGTATGGCGGTTGATTCAAAAGTCGGTTTATTAGTCCCTAATGTTAAACAGGTTCAAAACAAATCAATTTTAGAATTAGCGACTGATATAACACGTTTAACTGTTGATGCGCGTAGTGGCAGAGTACAGTCGGCAGATTTAAAGGGAGGCACTATTACAATCTCTAATATTGGTGCTATCGGTGGTACCGTAGCAACGCCAATTATTAATAAGCCTGAAACGGCAATTGTTGCTTTGGGTAAATTGCAAACATTACCAAGGTTTAATGAGCAGGGTGAGGTTGAAGCTCGCAGCATTATGCAAGTAAGTTGGTCTGGTGATCACCGAGTGATTGATGGTGGCAGCATTGCGCGTTTTTGTAATTTATGGAAATCATTTATTGAAAAACCAAATAACATGCTGGTGCATATGAGCTAACTATTAATACCCAATAAAAATGATTTTAATCTATTTTTATTGGGTAATTATAACCTAAACCTTATTAATGCATATTTGGAAGTGGCGTTTGTGCCGTTGAAGGTGGAAGTTGAGGTAACATAATTTGTGGTTGAACACCTGTTAAAGAGCCTAAAAATTCAGTGATTTTATCCGCTTCGTTGTCTGATAACTTTTGTCCCAGTTGTACATCAGCCATTATAATTACAGCTTCTTTTAAACTCCATACAGCACCGTCATGAAAATATGGATATGTTAATGATATATTTCTTAATGTAGGTACTTTGAATACAAATTTATCACTATCTTGCCCTGTTACTGCGGCGCGACCAGTATCTGAGTTTTTAGTCTTGTATGGCTTCACCAGTCCCATTTTTTGATACGTAGTACCACCGAGTAAAGCACCGCTATGACAAGCTGTACAACCTTTTTCTTTAAAAAGTTTGTAACCTTCTTTTTCTGCTTCATTGAGTGCATTATTATCACCTTTTAACCATAAATCAAAGGGAGCGTCGGGTGTGCGAAGTGTTTTTTCAAATTCAGCAATGGCCATTGCCACTTCATCAATTGTAATCTTTTTGCTATTAAAAACGTTTGTAAAAGCGTTTTTATATGCTGGGATACTGTTAAGAGTTTCTACCGCTAATGTATGAGTAAAAGCCATTTCTTTAGGATTATCGATAGGGCCTGATGCTTGTGCTTGTAAATTAGTCGCTCGGCCATTCCAAAATTGTGCAAGATTTAATTCAGCATTAAGGACGGTAGGCGAGTTAATTGGGCCAATAGTCCATTCATGCCCAATAGAACTAGGTAAATTATCAACGCCACCTGTTGCTAAATTATGACAAGAGTTACAAGAAATTATATTAGATTTGGATAGTCTTGGTTCAAACCATAACTTTTTACCTAACTCAATCATAGCGGGGTTTAAATTATTGGCTTCTTCAATTACTTGAATAGGTTCACTGGTTAATCGATCTGCGTAACTGATTGAAGGTAATAGCGTTAATAAAAAAATAACTCT
>CAJXUT010000159.1 GCA_913061365.1 uncultured Colwellia sp. | reverse complement strand
TGTGAGAGTAGGACATTGCTAAGCTTCTATTTAGAAAAGCCCGCAACGTTGTTGCGGGCTTTTTGCTGTCTAGCGATTAAAACTTAATGGGACACAAAAGAATTACAGTAGCTCAATAGGTTAGTGTGATTTATATTAGCTAAGCCCATGTGAGACTACGCTATTACTAAAGTTACTTAGATCCTAAACTTATGTTTGTTTCTATAACTCTTAACTCTCTTTAGCTAATAGCTATGTATCAACTCTAATAAAGCAAATAACAAATATTTACAAGTAAGTTACATTTTAGTTGACAAAAATGATAACTCGTTTAATATTGACGAATCGTCAGTGACGTTTCGTCACTTTATAAAAAGAGCAGTTATGACACCACCAAAATTACTTGATGAAAACGGTTTGAAAGAACGTGAGAAAAAAATTCTAATGGCTGCTATCCATTTAATACGTGAAGCGGGTCTAGAAAACCTTACAATGGACAAGGTTGTCGCTAAAGTTCCTTTTTCTAAAGGTACTGTTTATAAGCATTTCATTGGAAAAGAAGATCTACTACTTGCGGTAAGTAATCACGCTATTGAAGTCTTATCCGATTTATTCTATCGAGCATATGAATTTAAAGGTTGCTCTCGTGAGCGTATGTTGTTGTTAAATTTTTCATATTTGATTTATGCCATTTTATACCCTGAATTGTTTCAAGCAGTAATTTGCTCTAAGTCGCAAAGTGTTATTGGTAAAGCCAGTGAACAGAGGTTAAATGAACATGATCAACTTGAAACTAAATTATTGATTTCAATCCATGGCATTGTAGATGCAGGTTTAGGAGACAATAGCTTAACTTTACCTACAAATATGAATATACAGCAACTATGCTTTGCCAATTGGTCGATGTCATACGGTGCAATTACATTACTCTCTGGTGAAGTAGAATCATGTAGTGGTCGTACTGATTTGATTATTGAACGTGAATTACTGAATCACAGCAATTTATTGTTTGATGGTATGGGGTGGAAACCCTTATCAACAGAAGCAAAAAGTTGTACTAAGTTAACTGTCGCTCTTCAAACTGTTTTTCCAGATGAGTTAGCATTGATTGAAAAGAAAGGTCGACAGTTAAATTTTAACTAATGCCTTTGTACCCATTATCGTAAGTGCCGTATATAACGGCATTTTTTTAAAGTCTTAGATGACGATTCGTCACTATGATGTAAGCATAACAGAGAGAAATAGCTCATGAGAGATAAACTCTATGGTTTTATTGGTAAACACCCATTTTGGGTAATACTTGTTTGTGTAGTCTTTACGGCAATAGCAGGAGTAGGGGCCGGAAAACTAGAATTTAAGAATGATTACCGTGTATTTTTTAGTGAAGAAAATCCGCAACTGACGGCTTTTGAATCTATGCAAAAAGTCTATAGTAAAAGTGATAATGTTGCCTTTATCGTTGTACCCAAAGATGGGGAGGTTTTTACTGAAAAGCATTTGATAGCTTTAAAAGCATTAACTAAGGCTAGCTGGCAAGTCCCTTATTCTACTCGTGTTGATTCGGTAACTAACTTCCAATACACGTATGCAGAAGAAGATGACATGATAGTTGAAGATCTATTTATGTCTCCGAGAAATTTAACGAAAGAAAAACTTCAGCAAATTAAACAAATTGCTATCAGTGAGCCATTATTAGTTAATAAAATCATTTCACAATCAGGTCATGTGTCTGTTGTTAATGTGACGGTTCAACTACCAGGGATTAATCCTATGGTAGAAACACCCGAAGTCGCCAGCAGTGTTAGAGAAATTCAAGCCAAATTTTTAGCTGAAAATCCTGAGGTGGATGCTTATCTTTCAGGAATGATTATGATGAATACTTCTTTTGGTGAGTCTTCTATTAATGACAGCTCAACACTTATTCCTCTGATGTTTTTAGTTGTTATTGTGACCATTGGCCTATTGTTAAGAACTATTACAGGTACAGTCTCTACAGTACTTATTATTATTATGAGTATAGTAAGTACAATGGGTATCGCGGGTTGGTTAGGCTTTTATTTAACAGGGCCTTCATCCTCTGCGCCAACAATGATTATGACTTTAGCTGTTGCAGACTGTATTCATATATTAACTTCTATGTTTTATGAAATGAGGCAAGGAGCTGACAAACGAACTGCTATTGCAAGAAGTGTGCATATCAATTTTCAACCTATTTTCCTAACTAGCATTACCACCGCTATTGGTTTTTTAAGTATGAACTTCTCTGATTCACCACCATTTAGAGATTTAGGTAACTTAGTTGCCTTAGGTGTTATGTTAGCCTTTGTTTTTTCAATTACGATATTTCCTGCCTTGCTGACGTGTTTACCTATTCGCGTTAACAAACAAAGTGAAAGTAAAAAAGATGTAATGGCTAAGTTGGCTGATTTTGTTATTAAAAAACGAAAACTATTATTACCAGTAACCAGCTTTTTGATTATCGCTTCTGTTGTATTTATTCCAAATAATGAACTTAATGATGATTTTGTGAAATATTTCGATAAGACTGTGCCTTATCGTACAGCTACTGATTTCATGCAAGAAAACTTATCTGGGATGATGTTAGTTGAAGTGTCTGTAAAAACAGGAATACCCAGTGGCATTAATAATCCTAAATATTTAAATAGCATCAGCGATTTTAGTGATTGGTTACGGGATCGTGAAGAAACAGATCATGTAAATACTATTACTGACACGCTTAAACGCTTAAATAAAAATATGCATGGTGATGATGAAAATTGGTATAAGTTACCTGATAGTCAAGAAATGTCAGCACAGTATTTATTACTTTATGAAATGTCACTTCCATACGGGTTAGATTTAAATAACCAATTAAATGTAGATAAATCTTCATCAAGAATTGTTGTTACGTTTAAAAACATGACGAGTAATGAGTTAATTACTATTGAAAAAGACATGATTAACTGGTTTGCAGAGCATGCACCTCAATATGAGGTTGACTTTGCCAGTCCAAGTTTGATGTTTGCACACATTGGCCAGCGTAATATTACCAGTATGCTTATGGGGACAACGTTAGCTTTAATTTTGATTTCAATACTACTTGGAGTTGCCCTTAAAAGTTGGCGTTTTGGTTTAATTAGTTTGTTACCTAACTTAGCTCCGGCAGGCATTGCTTTTGGTATATGGGGGTTATATAGCGGTCAAGTAGGTTTAGGTTTGTCGGTTGTTATTGGTATGACACTGGGTATTGTTGTTGATGATACTGTGCACTTTTTAAGTAAATATTTGCATGCACGACGTGATAAAGGTGCAAGTGCTAAAGAAGCTGTTCACTACGCTTTTGATAATGTTGGTCGTGCACTTTGGGTAACTACATTTGTATTAGTTGCAGGATTTGCTGTGCTAGCTCAGTCATCATTTAAAATGAATGCCGATATGGGTTTCTTAACCGCGTTGACTATCTTTGTTGCGCTTGTGGTTGATTTTTTATTCTTACCTCCGTTACTTATGTTATTAGATAAGGGAAAGGATAAAACTGTTTAGATGTTATCGGTACTTTTGATTAAGTACTTTAACTATTGATTTAAATACATAAATTAATTGCTATGGTTATTGGCGTTGAGCCAACTTCAGATGTAATTTATAAATTATTTTTAATACACTTGTAAGGGTTGTATATGTTTACTAAGAAAATATTAATCAGTGTGGTATCTGCACTAAGTTTAACACTTGTAGGTAATGTGTCGCTTGCTTTAACTTTAGCTGAGCAGAAAGGTTTAGACATTTCTATTGAAGCTAAAAAAAGAGATATGGGTTGGCAAGACAATACCGCAGATATGATGATGCTATTGCGTAATCAACAGGGTCAGGAAAGTATTCGTGAGATTAAGATGAAATCATTAGAAATTCAAAATGATGGTGACAAAAGCTTAACTATTTTTAATAAACCAAGAGATGTAAAAGGAACAGCATTTTTGAGTTTTTCTCATCCTGTTGAAGCAGACGAACAATGGTTGTTTTTACCTGCATTAAAGCGTGTAAAAAGAATATCTTCACGTAATAAATCGGGACCATTTATGGGGTCTGAGTTTGCATTTGAAGACTTAAGCTCATTTGAAGTTGAAAAATATACCTATAAGTTTTTAGCTGAAGAATCACTTAATGAAGTGAAAATGTTCAAAGTAGAGCAGTATCCAGTAGATGAAAATTCTGGTTATACTCGCCGTGTAGTATGGCTTGATACACAAGAGTATCGCGTTTATAAAATTGACTTTTATGATCGCAAAAACTCATTACTTAAAACGTTATCTTTCATGGATTATAAACAATATTTAACAAAACATTGGCGTGCAGATAAACAAGAAATGATTAATCATCAAAATGGTAAAAGCACTGAATTACAATGGAGCAATTACGCATTTAAAACAGGATTATCTGATGGTGACTTTAATCGAAATTCACTTAAAAGAGCACGATAAGCCGTTTATTGGTTTTTATGTTTAAGTTGAATTATAAGGGTGGGTTACGTGTTAATTAATAAAATTAAGTACAAGTTCGCAACATTAGTGCTGTGTTTAAGTTCACTGTCATTACAAATGTCATCGGCCAGTGAAGTCGCAAGTGATGTTGAATTTGAAGTCTCTGGTAACATTGCTTTAGAGCAGCGTTATTTCTTCAAAGAAGGGCTTTACACACAACAGTTAAATCATTATCAAGCCTCTGTATCTGTGGAACCTGAGTTTTATTGGCAATGGAACGATGGTAATGATAGCGTGATTTTTACTCCCTTTTATCGCCTAGATGCTCAAGACAATAATAGAAGTCATGGTGATATCCGTGAGTTAGCCTATATACATGCTAGAGATGATTGGGAATTACGTGTTGGATTTCGTAAGGAGTTTTGGGGTGTTACAGAGTTTCAGCATTTAGTTGATGTGATTAACCAAACTGATGGTGTTGAAGATTTTGATGGTGAAGATAAACTAGGCCAACAAATGATTAATTTATCCTTAGTTAAAGAATGGGGCATAGTGGATGTTTTTGTGCTTCCAGGCTCTAGGGAGCGAACGTTTGCTGGAAACGAAGGGCGGTTAAGAACACCTATTGTTGTTGATGAAAACAATGTTAGTTATGAGTCTTCAGCAGGACAGCAACATGTCGATTTTGCTGTGCGATGGGCACATAGCCTAGGCGATTTTGACCTAGGAGCCTATTGGTTCCATGGTACAAACAGAGATCCATATTTAACTACAAGTACTGAAACTAGAGTAACTAGCCTAACAAGATACTCACTGAAGCAACACTACTCTCAAATGGATCAGTTAGGTATTGATGTGCAAGCTACATTAGGTGACTGGTTATGGAAATTTGAAAGTATTTATCGAGATACAAGCTTAGAGGATTTTTGGGCAACCCAAGCTGGTTTTGAATATACCTTTATTGGTATTTTTGATACTAATTCAGATCTAGGGTTGTTGATAGAGCATAGTTGGGATTCTCGTGGTGAAGTTGAGTTAGGTAAACAAGGTTCGTTATTGCAAAATGATTTATTTTTAGGTGCAAGACTAGCGCTTAACGACATGCAAAGTAGTGAGCTATTGATGGGGATTAGTAGCGATTTAGATCATAATGCTTTTAGTTTTTTAATCGAAGCGAGTAGTCGTTTTGGAGATAACTTCACTGTTAGTTTTGATCTGAGGTTATTACAAAGTAATGATCCAAGTGATTTACTTTATAGTTTAAGTCGTGATGATCATGCGCAGCTTTCTGTTGCTTATTACTTTTAAAATAAATAAAGCCAGTGAAAGATTCACTGGCTTTATTGTAAGTTGTGCTTAATTGATAAAGCTTTAGTTACCAATTAAACCATTTATATGAGCAACGACACTTCGACCTAAAGCACCTAAGTTATAACCACCTTCAAGTAGCGATACTAAACGACCTTCACCATGTTCTGTTACTATTGCTTTTAATTCATCAGTAACCCAGCGGTAATCGCCTTCAGTTAAACTCACTTGCGACATATCGTCTTCAATGTGTGCATCAAAACCAGCTGAAATGAGGATCAATTCTGGTTTAAATTCTTTTAGAGCAGGTAGCCAATGCTCTGTAATTGCATTTCGAAAGTCAGGGCCCTTTGTTGTCGCCTTTAATGGGGTATTAATAACTGGCGGGGTGTCACTTTCAACAATTTCAAATGGGTACAATGGATATTCATAACTAGAGCAAAATAGATAGCCTTTGTCATCTTCTGGCGTAGCTTTAAAATGGTTTCTGACTATATCTTCAGTGCCATTTCCATGATGTACATCGAAATCGACAATTGCTACACGTTTTAATCCATATTTTTGTTTAGCATAAGCTGCGGCAACGGCAACATTATTGAAAAAACAAAAACCCATGCCTTTGTCATGCTCTGCATGGTGTCCAGGAGGTCTAGTGGTACAAAATGCAGAAGTCAGTGTGCCATCCATCACTAAATCAACCGCATCAACCGCAGCACCGGCAGAATAGAGAATAGACCTGAGGGTTTTATCATTCATTACAGAATCAGGCCCAACAGTAAAGTTCTCTTCACCTTCACTTGGCGCATTGTCGAAAACAAAGTCAATATGCTCTTGGGTATGAGCAAGAAGAAGTAATTCTTTATCAATAGGCTTTGAATCGAATTGTCTCACAACATAATCTAGACCACTTCTAATAAGTTGATCAGAAATAGCCGTTAAACGTTTTCCGTTTTCCGGGTGGTGTTCACCCATATCATGTTCGCCACAGTAATGGTGGCCAATAATTCCAACTGTCATAATTACTCCTTATTTTTTTTGTTTTCCCTTATTACCCAATAGGGCTAGGTTAAACTAAGTGTTAAACTAACTTCATCAAAATCTTCACTTGGTTGACGTACAAAACCAGCTTTTTCAAAAACTTTGAGCATTGATGCATTATCTCGTCGTACACAAGCAACTAAACTCTCAAGTGAGCGAATTTTAGCGATGGCGATCATTTCGCCTAATAACGTACTCGCCATACCACGACCACGTAAACTTTCTTTGATAACAAAAGCAACTTCACCACTGTTTATACTCTCAATGTAGTAATAGCGGGCTACTGCCTGTATCGCTTCACCCATATAGTCATTTTTAGTGAAACATAGGGCTAAATCAGTATGTTGATTAACGCTCACCAAGTTACATGACTTTTCTCTGGTCATTTGGGTGATGTGATGGTTATAACGCATGATCAATGTTTCTTTATTGTGAGAATAGAAAAACTCTTGCAGCTTACGTTCATCGGCAGGACCTAATGGTCTAAGCGTGTAATTGGTATTAGCAAAGTTAAAGCGTTTCATTTCTACATCGCCAAGCTCTGGTACAGAACTAGGAGAGCTTTCTTGATATTCTGGCACCCAATAATGTTTACGTACGTCGGCCAGTAATTGATCTCTAAATTTTGGATGAGCAATTCGAATAAGTTCTAGTGCACGTTCACGAATACTTTTCCCTTGCAACGATGCGATACCAAACTCAGTAATTACAAAGGCAACGTGACCGCGTGATGTTACAACACCACCACCTTCGGTAATATGAGGAACTATACGAGAAATTGAACCATCTCTAGTTGTGGAAGGAAGTGCAATAATTGCTTTACCACCTTTACTTAATGAGGCGCCACGAACAAAATCAACTTGACCACCAATGCCACTATAGAATTGATAACCAATAGAATCGGCAACCACTTGCCCAGTTAAATCGACCTCAATAGCACTGTTAATTGATACCATATTGTCATTTTTAACAATAATTTCTGGTGAGTTAACATGTTCTGAAGGATAGAACTCAACATGGGGGTTACCGTCTACAAAGTCATATAGTTTTTGGCTACCGATACAGTAAGTAACTACCGCTTTACCTTTATGATAAGTTTTTCTGCGATTATTGATAACACCTTTTAGCATCAGGTCAATAACACCATCAGATATCATCTCTGAATGAATACCTAAATCTTTGTGATTGCCTAAATAGCGAAGAACTGCTTCAGGAATCTTACCTATACCAATTTGTAAAGTAGCCCCATTTTCTACTAACATTGCAACGTATTGCCCTATTTGCTCTGTTCGTTTGTCAAACTGAGGAGGGAAAACTTGAGGTAATTCTTGTTCTGCGTGCATCCAAGCATGAATTTGATTTACATGAACAAAACTATGACCATTAGTACGTGGCATTTTGGGGTTTACTTGGGCAATAACGTATTTTGCTGCTTTTACTGCCGCTGAAACAATATCAATGCTTACACCTAACGAACAGTATCCATATTCATCTGGTGGGCTGACCATAATTAATGCGACATCAAGTGGCAAACAATTTTCGTTAAATAAACGAGGGATATCAGAGATAAAACACGGAGTATAATCACCTCGACCTTCAGCAATGGCTTCTCGGATATTTTTTCCGCCAATAAATAAGCTGTTTACTTTGAATAAGTCTTTATGCTCAGGCTTAGCCCAAACATTTTCAGAGAGTGTTAAAATGTGCACAGTTTCTATATCGTGCAATTTTTTTGAGTTGGCAATTAAGTTGTCAATTAATGCGTTGGGTACAGCAGCATTAGAACCAATAAAAATTCTATTTCCTGACTTTAAATAGTCTTCCCAGTTGATACTGTTATTTTTAGTATCGTCTATTTCATTTTTTGCCGACATGAAAATTCCTGTTTTTTAACAAATGGATTGCTTGTGCCATGTACGTCATATTGTCTTAAATTAAAGCACTTAATGTTTACATAAGCTATTAGCTATAAGTACTGTCTCTTATACACATCTCCGAGCCCACGAGAC
>CAJXUT010000158.1 GCA_913061365.1 uncultured Colwellia sp. | reverse complement strand
ATACGAGATTCCTCTACGTCTCGTGGGCTCGGAGATGTGTATAAGAGACAGGGAAATGACAAATATGAAGCCCCAAACGATAAGTTTATTTGTAACATTATCTGCTTTTTGGTTATTAAACTCAGGTCATAACACCCTGCTTATTTTGTTACTTGGCTTATTATCTATTATCTTAGTTTTACTCGTTACCCATAAAATGGATGTGATTGATAGAGAGTCACAGCCGTTTCATTTACACCTTAATATTTTTAACTATTATTCATGGCTTATTAAAGAAATAGTGTTAGCTAACTTCGTTGTGATAAAACATATATGGTTAGGTAATAGCAGTATTTCACCTACATTAAAACGCATCAAAATCACTCAAAAAACTGATGTCGGTAAAGTGATATTTGCCAATTCAATCACCCTAACTCCCGGTACAGTTGCCGTTGATATTATTCATAACGAAGTGGTGGTGCACGCCTTACTAAAAAAAGATATTGACTCACTAATTGCTGGTGAAATGGATCGCCGTGTTAGTTTGTTGGAATACTAATGCTTACTGCAGCCACTCTAGCTATATTCATCGTTATGGTTTTAGCCATAATAAGAGGAATTGTTGGTCCTACACTTTATGATCGTATTCTTGCCGTCAACATGTTCGGAACAAAAACAGTATTACTTATTGCATTACTTGGCTTTGTTATGGGGCGACCTGAATTTTTAGATATTGCAATTGTTTATGCCCTTATTAACTTTATCAGTGTGATAGGTGTTCTACGCTATTCAGATACAAATAAACTTAAGCATTCAGCCTCTGATATTGAAACTTATGAGAAGGAGCATTAAATGGATGTGTTGTTAGAAATAATAGCGAGTCTTTGTTTGTTTATTGGTAGTTTTATTTGTATCTCAGGTGGGGTTGGTATTTTACGTTTTCCTGATTTTTACACCCGTATGCATGCAGTAGGAGTTACCGATACACTCGGTGCAGGTATGATATTAATCGGTTTAATGTTTTATAGTCCTGATTTTTTAACCTTGTCAAAATTACTCATCATCTTGTTACTTACGTTATTAATTTCCCCTACAACTAGTCATGTATTGGCTAAGGCTGCAATGCAAAATGAGTTGAAGCCTAAACTACAACAAAAGGACAGTGATAAGGAGCTCAACTCATCGAATTATTCATAGATATTTTTTTATTAACTTTATTAGTAGTTATAGCCTTTGCCATTATTAGAATGAATGACCTATTCGCTGTGGTAATGCTGTTAGGTATCTATAGTTTGCTATCGGCTAGCTTTTTTGTCGCTATGGACGCAGTAGATGTTGCTTTCACTGAAGCTGCTGTAGGGGCAGGAATATCTACATTATTAATGCTGGTCGTCATTACCATGACAGGACGTAAAGAAAATACTAAACGACATAAGCCCTTTTTAGCACTAATAGTCGTTATTTTTACTGGCGGCTTACTACTCTACGGTACATTTGATATTCCTCATTTTGGCTCTGCCGACTCTCCTATACATAATCATGTTACGCCACGGTATATAAATGATTCTATAAATGAAATTGGCATACCTAATATTGTTACTTCTGTACTTGCAAGCTATCGAGCATTTGACACTTTTGGTGAAGTTGTGGTGATTTTTACTGCTGGTATAGGAATTATGGCGCTATTATCAGTTGCCCATCATTCAGAAGATAATCACAAAATTGCAGCAGTAAATGACTCTATGCATGAGCGCTACCTTGTTATTCGAATAGTATCTAAAATATTAATTCCTTTTATTTTACTCTTCGCGCTTTATGTTCAATTTCATGGCGATTTTGGACCTGGAGGTGGATTTCAAGCAGGTGTGATCTTTGCCGCTGGTATTATTTTATACTCAATGCTATTTGGCTTGAGCATAACCCGAAAGGTTATTTCTCAACCTTTTATTCAAATAATTTCAGCTGTTGGTGTTTTACTTTATGGCTCAGTTGGCTTAGTTTCATTACTTCAAGGCGGTAATTTTTTTGATTACAACGTGTTATTAACTGATCCAGTTGCAGGCCAACATTTAGGAATATTATTAATTGAGTTAGGCGTTGGTTGTACCGTGACTTCAGTTATGATCATGATTTTTTTCAACTTTGCTGAACGTAGAGAATTGCAACAACATAATAATATCCATAATAAAGATTTGGAGAGTTAATCATGATAACGGGACTCTTTAATAATTGGATTGTAATCGTATTGATGATGAGCGGGCTTTATATTGTTATAGCCCACGGTAATTTGATTAAAAAACTCATTGGATTATCTCTTTTTCAAACATCTGTTTTTATTCTTTATATTAGTATGGCTAAAGTCGAAGGAGGCACTGCGCCTATATTGGCTGAAAATATCAAAGAACTATCCAACCCACTACCTCATGTGTTAATTCTTACAGCGATTGTTGTAGGTATTTCAACGACAGCCCTAGGTCTTGCTCTAGTAATTCGAATTAAGGAAGCTTATGGCAGTATTGAAGAGGAAGACATCCAGATTTTAGATAATTTACCACAATCAAAGACACAGAAAAAAATAATGGATGGTGAACAATAGTGATGTTGCATCTTCCCATTTTACAGGTGGTCATTCCGTTAATGGCAGCCCCCCTTTGCTTATTATTGAAACGTCCTCAATTAGTGTGGTTGTTTGCATTATTTGTTAGCACCGTCGCATTTATTATTAGTTTGTTGTTATTGCAGCAAGTATCAACAACTGGCGTGATTAGTTATGAGCTTGGTGGTTGGCAAGCCCCTTGGGGAATTGAATATAGAATTGATCAGCTAAATGCTCTTTTGTTAATAATTATTTCAGCAACGAGTACTGTCGTTTTAATTGCGGCTCAAACGAGTATTGAAAAAGAAATACCTAAAAATAAACACACCCTTTTTTATATTTTATATCTATTATCATTAACGGGTATGTTGGGCATCGTATCTACAGGTGATGCATTTAATGTTTTTGTCTTTTTAGAAATATCGTCTTTATCAGCCTATTCATTAATTGCCTTAGGTAAAAAAAGACAAGCCCTGTGGGCTTCTTTTCAATATTTGATCATGGGAACTATTGGCGCTACCTTTATATTGATAGGTATTGGCCTGATGTATCAAATGACGGGCACATTGAATATGGAAGATCTATCTCAGCGCCTTCCACAAGTTGCACAAACAAAGACTGTATTTACTGCTTTTACTTTCATTATTGTCGGTATTTGTTTGAAGTTAGCCTTATTTCCATTACATTTATGGCTGCCAAATGCTTATGCTTACGCTCCCTCCATTGTGACTGCTTTTTTTGCCGCAACAGCAACAAAAGTGGCTATTTATTTACTTATTCGTTTCACCTTTACTGTCTTTGGACTTTCATTTTCATTCACCACTTTACCCTTACAAGGCTTATTTTTAGTGCTCGGTTTAATGGGAATAATTGTTGCTTCTAGTGCGGCTATTTATCAAAAAAATATAAAGCACCTCTTTGCTTATTCAAGTATTGCACAAGTTGGGTTCATTATTATTGGTCTTAGCACCAATTCGGTTATGGGGTTAACCGCTACGTTGCTGCATTTATTTAATCACGCAATAATGAAAGGTGCTATTTTTTTAGCTTTAGGCGCAGTGGTCTATCAAATAGGTAACAGCCAGTTAGTAAATTTTTCAGGATTAGGCCGCAAAATGCCATTAACTATGGCTGCCATTGTGATTGGTGGATTAAGCTTAATCGGTGTTCCTCTCACCGCAGGTTTTATTAGTAAGTGGTATTTATTAACAGCTTTAATTGAGAATAATTGGTGGCCAGTTGCCATACTTATTCTTTTAGGTTCTTTACTCACCGTAATATATGTATGGCGTATTGTTGAAGTAATTTACTTTAAGGAACCATTAGCTGAAAATACCTCAGTAACAGAAGCTCCCATATTATTTTTGATCTCAATTTGGACATTGATTATAGCAAATTTTTATTTTGGTATTGATACTCGATTTAGCGTTCAACTTACACAATCTGCCGCTCAAAGTTTATTTGGACTATCACCATGAGTATTTCTTTAGAAACAATGCTGCAGCTCACAATTATCCTGCCATTAATTTCAATATTAGGGATTATTCTCGCAAAGAAAAGTCCAAATATTCGTGAGGGTGTATCAGTTATAACAAGCCTGATTCTGATTTATGTCGTTATTAATTTATACCAAGCTTTACTAGCAGGTAACAACATTGATGTTTTTTGGTGGGAAATAATGCCTAATTTAAGTGTTAATTTTTCCATCGAACCTTTAGGTGTAATTTTTGCGCTAATTGCTAGCTGCTTATGGTTAATCACTACGCTATATGCCATCGGTTATATGCGTGAACATAAAGAGAAAAATCAAACGCGATTTTATGCTTGCTTTGCCTTAGCTATTAGTACAGTAATGGGGATAGCCTTTGCTGATAACCTTTTCACCTTGTTTATCTTTTATGAAGTTTTAACGTTGTCTACTTACCCACTAGTTACTCACTCAGGTACAAAAGAAGCAAAGCAAGGAGGCAGAGTTTATTTAGGTATATTATTAAGCACTTCCATTGTTTTTTTCTTGTTAGCAATTGCTGGTACTTGGTTTATCACAGGTACTTTAGATTTTAAACAGGGTGGAATATTCTCTGCTGATGTTGATAAAAGCGTTGTTGGAATGCTACTCGTTCTATTTGTTTTTGGCATTGGTAAAGCTGGTATTATGCCCTTTCACCGTTGGTTGCCTGCAGCAATGGTTGCACCTACACCTGTTAGTGCGTTATTACATGCCGTTGCTGTGGTAAAAGCGGGTGTTTTCACTGTTTTAAAAGTGTGTGTACTTATTTTTGGTTTAGATTTATTAAATGTAATACCGACTACTCAATTTTTACTCTACGTAGCAGGAGCATCCGTTTTATTGGCATCCATTGTAGCAATGCGTCAAGATAATTTAAAAGCTCGACTTGCCTATTCAACCATAAGTCAGCTAGGTTACATCACAATAGGCGCCCTATTAGCAACATCATCAGGTGTTATTGGAAGTTCAATGCATATTGCCACCCATGCATTTGGTAAAATTACCTTATTTTTCTGTGCTGGCGCTATCTTGGTCGCTGCGCATAAATCTAAGATTAGTGAAATGCGTGGTATTGGGCATCAAATGCCACTAACTATGATGGCATTTTTTATTGCCAGTCTTAGTATTATAGGCGTACCGCCAGCCGGTGGGACTTGGAGTAAATGGTTTTTATTAATGGGTACAATAGACTCTGAGCAATGGATATTAATGGTAATATTAATGCTCAGTTCTTTACTCAATATAGCTTACTTATTACCTATTCCTTTTCATGCTTTTTTCTCTAAAGATAATTCCCTCCCTGCAGAAAAAGTAGTGGAAAATGAAGGCTATTTGGTAAATTCTCAAATTAAAGAAGCACCTTTACCTGCGTTAATTGCTATCAGCTTAACAACACTGGGTTGCTTATTGCTTTTTATCTATCCACAGCCCTTATTTGATTTAGCAACATCCGTACTTACCAATAGGAATTAATTTATGAAAGACGATAAAAAACACCTATTTGATGATCCCAAAAATATAAAATACGTACTTCACATTTTATACGTTTGCTGCGCCATATTATTTATTTTGGACTTTGTGATACATAGGCATGTTATACACAGTTGGGAGAGTTTATGGGGCTTTTATCCCATCTATGGCTTTGTTGGTTGTGTAATTTTAGTCTTGGTTGCAACTTGGATGCGAAAATTTCTTATGCGTACTGAAGACTATTACGATAAATAATACTGAATATATAAACTTTAAGATGGGAGACAAAAATGTGGATGATTGAGACGCCTGCTTTTATTTCTTTTTTTATTGGTGCCTTAATAGCCGCTTTTACACGTGGATTTTTACGTAATGCACTGATGATTATCATTCCAATAGTTAGTGCATTACACCTTTGGACGCTGCCTGAAGGAATCCATTTACAGTTTACTTTTCTAAATTATCAACTCATCCCTTATCGAGTGGATAAGCTAAGTTTAATGTTTGGTTATGTATTCCATATAGCTTCATTGATTGCAATAATTTATTCATTACATGTTAAAGACACAATACAACAGGTTTCTGCAATGTTATACGCAGGTAGTGCGCTAGGCGCAGTATTTGCTGGGGATTTACTATCATTATTTGTTTTTTGGGAGCTCCTTGCTTTCACATCAGTATTTCTTATTTGGGCTCGACGAACTCAGCGCTCTTACACCGCCGGAATGCACTACCTTATTATTCAAGTACTTTCAGGTGTCATTCTTCTAGTAGGTACGCTATTTTATGCTGCTGAAAATAATACATTAGCATTTGGCTATATTGGGCTAGATAGCATAGCTGGATGGCTTATTTTTATTGCCTTTGGAATAAAATGTGCCTTTCCTATAGCTCATAATTGGCTCACTGAGGCATACCCTGAAGCCACAGTTACGGGGACTGTTTTTCTTAGTGCATTTACTACCAAGGTTGCAGTCTATTCGTTAGCTAGAGCATATCCTGGTACAGAGTTACTCGTTTATATCGGCGCCGTCATGACCTGCTTTCCCATATTTTTTGCGGTAATTGAAAATGATCTCCGCCGAGTATTAGCCTATAGCTTAATCAACCAAGTCGGATTTATGGTGGTAGGTATAGGAATAGGTACTGCATTAGCAATCAATGGGGCAGTATCTCATGCCTTTAATGATGTGATATTTAAGGGCTTATTATTTATGTCAATGGGCGCAGTATTACAGATGACTGGGCGAATAAATGGTTCTAATTTAGGTGGCCTTTACAAGACGATGCCAAAAACAACAATACTATGTATTATTGGCGCCGCTTCTATATCTGCATTTCCATTGTTTAGTGGCTTTGTTAGTAAATCCATGGTGATGTCTGCAGCACTTGCACAAGGTTATGATTGGGTTTGGTTAATGTTGTTATTTGCTTCTGCTGGTGTCTTTCATCATGCAGGAATAAAAATCCCTTATTTTGCATTCTTCGCCCATGATTCTGGCATTCAAGCAAGTGATCCACCTAAAAACATGTTATTTGCAATGGCTATTGCTGCTGGCCTTTGTATAGCGATAGGGATTTATCCTGCTGCACTTTATTCCTTATTGCCTTATGACACAGGTTATAATCCATATGACGCAACTCATGTGTTAGCTCAAACTCAGCTACTGTTTTTCTCCGCTTTGGCTTTTGTATGGCTTAATTTAAAGGGAATGTATCCACCTGAACTTCGGTCAACCAATTTAGATTTTGATTGGATATACCGTCGTGCTATGCCATTAATGTTCAAAAATATATTCAGTTTTATTTGGAAAATAGACGGTAAAGTGCGTAATAAAATTAAGGAAAGTCTTTCTTACTCATTTACTTATCTAGCAGGAAAAAACAATAAACTTAGCAGCATGCTATCACGCAACCATCCCTCGGGTAGTATGGCTATGTGGGTTGCCGTGGTTTTAGGTGTTTATTTACTGTTAAGTTTCATTAAGTAAGCATTAAGTTTTTCTTATTTTTCTTTGCTAAATAGCCGTTAAAATCAGCCTTTAATACAATAAGTTAAATATATTTTGAAGGAGAAACACCAGTCCACTGCTTAAAAGCTCGCGTAAATGATCTAGGTTCGCTAAAGCCTAGCGCATTGGAAATATCAGTAATGCTGCGATTATTTGCTTGCAGGTATTCAATTGCAAGATCACGTCGAATTTCATCTTTAATCATCGGATAACTTGTACCCTCAACTTTAAGACGACGACGTAATGTTTGAGCACTCATACTCAAATTCAAAGCAACTATCTCAAAGCTTGGGCAATACAAATCATCCTGCTCATTGTGAATTAATAGCGCAACCACTTTTGCTTTAAAGCTGTGTTCACTTCCTGGAATGGTAATTAAATCAGCAGGTGAATCACGTAAAAATCGAGTCAGTTCTTTATTGGTTCTTACACAGGGTAAATCTAAATATTTTTTAGAAAAACACAGTTTTACCACTGGGCGATTAAAACTATGACGACAGGAAAAAAGTAATTTAGCTTCTTGGTGGTGGTTAGGCTTTGCATGGGTGAAGCACACTTGGCTCAAGGGAATTTTTACATCAATAAGCCAACTAGAAAAACGATGCCAAATAATTAACCAAAATTCTAGGAAAAAATGATTGGGATCTAGTTCAGGATGTTTAAAAGTAAACTCTATTTCAGCAAGTTCACCACTCTTAACTAATTTCATTTGAATATCATTGGTCACTAAGTTGTAAAATATAATGCCTTGTTCAAGCATTTTTTCTAAGCTTTGATAGTTTAATACATGACGAGCCATAAAAGGAAACATGCCGGTTTTACATGGTTGCTTTGTACAGCCAAGAAATTCATCATTTAATGTTGCCCATACATATTGTACTAAACGTGTCATTTGTTCATCATCAACTCGTTTTTGATTTGGCGTAATAACGATATTCAATGCCGATAATATTTCATCACCATCAAAGCCTTTTCGCACTGCACAACCAAGGGCTACACGAAAATAGTGCATATCAACTTTAGCCATAGTTACCTTATTTTTATCTTATATAAATGATCACATTACTATTCAATATACTTTAATCAGCAATACATTTGTAATGTTTTGTGAGTTAAATCGTTATGTTTTGTCATTTTAATTAACTTCAAAGCTGCCTATAATTTTTATATCTCTTTCTATATAAAGAATTGTTAATTCAAAATCAGAGATACTAGGGCTAAAGGCCTATTGTTGGTATTTGAATATTTTGCTAGCTTACTTACCAATCTAAGGTAACCAAGTAAGAAGCAAAGCGTTAGCACCTTATTAGAAAAGCACAAAACATAATCTGTCTCTTATACACATCTCCGAGCCCACGAGACGTAGAGGAATCTCGTA
>CAJXUT010000157.1 GCA_913061365.1 uncultured Colwellia sp. | reverse complement strand
TCTCGTGGGCTCGGAGATGTGTATAAGAGACAGACTTTACACCCTTCTAATACTGTAGATATAAACTCCTATAAATATCTCATCGGATCTGGTGATGTACTTAATATCTTTGTTTGGCGTAATCCAGAAGTTTCAGGATCATTTGTTGTACGTCCTGATGGGATGATTACAACCTCGCTTGTTGAAGACATTGAAGTAGCAGGTAAAACACCAACCGAACTAGCCCGTTCAATCGAAGAAATACTGGGAACTTATTTAAGAGATCCAATTGTTACTGTAACAGTGAATAGCTTTGTAGGCCCATTCAGCGAGCAAATTCGTGTTATTGGTGAGGCTGCAGAACCTCAAGCCATAAATTATACACAGCATATGACCTTATTAGATGTGATGATTCAAGTAGGTGGCTTAACAGAATTTGCAGACGGTAATGGTGCTATTTTAGTAAGAATAGAAGATGGCTTACAAAAACAATATAAAGTTTTGATTGATGGATTACTTAAAGATGGTGAAATAAGCGCCAATGTAGATATGCTTCCTGGTGATATCATCATTATCCCTGAAGCTTGGTTTTAAGAAGTACACTTATAAAAATCATGTCAACTATATAAGAGTGTGATGAAATCATGACTCTTATTTTTTATTATAAATAGCTGAAGGTTAAAGTTTAGAATGCAAGAAATATTTGATGATCTGATTGATTATTTAAAAGGAATTTGGATTAAACGTCGATATATCATTATATCAACTTGGCTAATATGCCCGATTGGCTGGGGTGTGGTATCTACAATGCCTGATGTTTATGAATCAGAAGCACGTGTATATGCAGATACACAGTCAATTCTAGCTCCTTTATTGAAAGGACTAACTGTACAGACTAATCCTGACGTTCAAATAAACTTAATGATTAAAACATTATTAAGTAGGCCTAATTTAGAACGTATTTCACGTATGACGGACTTAGATATTCAAGCTAAAAATCCTCAGCAATATGAAGCTATCATCAATAAGTTAAGAGAAAAGATTAAGATCAGAAAACGCGGTGGAAGAGACAATATATTTACTATTTCCTTTGAAGATCAAGATCCTGAAATTGCTAAAAATGTTGTTCAATCAGCATTAACAGTATTTATTGAAAATACGCTTGGTGAAAATAGAACTGATGCTGACTCTGCACAAAAATTCTTGAAGGATCAGATAGCTGAATATGAAAGTAGGCTAGCAAGTGCTGAATCGCGTCTTACAGATTTCAAACAGAAATATACGACAATGTTACCTGATCAATATGGTGGATATTATAATAAGCTTAATATAGCCAAAGAACAGCTGCAGAACATTGAACTTAGTTTATTAGAAGCGGAAACTCAACTAAATTCGGCCAAAGAGCAATTAAATTCAGGACCAACAGAGTCCGGTAATACTCAAAATAAAATTCAAACATCAAATTCTATTAAAACAAGCTATGACGATAGAATTGCTGAATTAGAGAGCTCTTTAGACTCTTTACAACTACGTTATACAGACAAGCATCCAGATGTTGCCGAAGCTAAAAGACGCCTAGCTTATTTAGAAGAACAACGTACTAAAGAAATTAATGAATATTTAAGTATATCGAACAATGAAGATAGCAGCTCATTAACAAGCCAAAACCCCGTTATTCAACAGTTGCAAATTCAGGTAAACCAATTTGAGAATCAAGTCGCGTTAATAAAAGTTAGAGCTGAAGATTACCGGGCTAAAGTTAAAGATCTTGAAAATAAGATTCACGTATTACCTGAAATAGAAGGAGAGCTAGCTGCACTTAATCGAGGCTATGATATTACTAAAAAGAAATATGAACAATTATTAAATCGACAAGAAACAGCTCAATTAGCTCAACAAGCTGATGAAACAACAAATAAAATTCAATTTAAGGTGATAGACCCCCCTAGAGCAGCTACACAACCATCAGGTCCAAAAAGAATTATATATTTCATTTTGGTTACTTTTGTAGGTTTTGGTGCTGGTATTGGCATGTCATTATTACTTAGTCAACTATCACCTGTAGCTACTTCTACATCTCAATTATCTAAAGCCACTGGTGTGCCTGTATTTGGTGTTGTTTCTGCAAATGAGAATTTAGGCTTACAGGGGTGGCATAGAAAGAAAACAGTTATTTTCATTGTTTCAAACTTATCTCTATTAGCTATTCTTATTATGTTTATGAGTTATTTTTTATTTCCTGATGCCATTCAAGCACCATTAAAAAGGATATTTTAAGTCGTGAGTACTATAGAAAAGGCATTGGCCAAACAAAAACAAGCTGAACAAAAGAGAAGTAATGTTATTGATGCACAAGTGCCTGAAAATACATCAACAAACCAGAGTACATCGCCGCTACCATCTGAAGCTATAAATAGACCTATTCAAACAACAATAGATAAAGAAACCATTGTTTTAGATGGTGAAGGTTTAACAGATAGAGGATTTATATACGGCTCCAGCAGTACTCATCATATTCAAGAAGAGTTTCGTCATATTAAGCGTAAGTTATTAAATAATGCTTTTGGGCCTGCAGCTAAAACCCTAAAGCATAGTAATTTAATTATGGTTAGCAGCTCCAGTCCAAACGAAGGTAAAACTTTTATTTCAATTAACCTTGCTTTGAGTATTGCTCTTGAACAAGAAAAAACAGTCCTATTAGTTGATGCTGATGTATTAAGGCCAAGTTTACATAGAGAGCTACAATTTGAAAGAAAAGAAGGTTTACTTGAATACCTTCTTAATAAAGTTCAATCAATTTCTGAAGTTATTTACAATACAAACATTACTAATCTTAAATTGATTCCTGCGGGTAAACCTCATCACCTGACTAATGAGCTACTAGCCAGCACTAAAATGGCAGCCTTAGCAGAAGAGTTAGCTCAACGTTATCCCGATCGAATTGTGATTTTTGATTGCCCGCCAATACTAGGTGTAACGGAAACCCCTGTACTTTCAAGTCTTGTAGGGCAGGCTGTAGTGGTGGTTGAAGAGTCAAAAACAAAGATAGATGATGTTAAAAAAGCGGTTTCACAGCTTGACGAGAATATTGCTGTAGGTTTCGTTATGAATAAAACAGTGATGTCGAAAAAGGATGGGTATGGCTATTACGGTTATGGGTATAACAAGAAAAATTAGTAAAGATTGTTTAATAAACCGTTATATTGGTTCGCTATCAATCTGGATGGTAGCGTCAGCTTCGGTATTTGCAGGTGACTGGCAATTTAAACCTAATTTTAATTTGGATGAAACTTATACAGATAATGTTGAGTTAACCTCTCTAGGTAAAACGTCAAGCTTTGTAACACAGACCATTGCAGGTTTAGAGGCTGAATACAATTCGAATTTAGCGAGTTTTCAATTATCAGGTACTCAAGTTTACGCTTTATATAGTCATAATAGTGCGCTTAATGATAGCTTTAGAACATTAAGCACTAGTGGTCAGTATTCATTCTGGAGGGCTGGTCCTGCCCTCACCTTTTCTGCAACTATTGCTAATATTAACCAAAATAATGCACAGAATGGTCTCGCTGATTTAATTTCAAGTGACACAATAGAGCAAAAAACCTACTCAACAGGCCTACAATATAACTTTGGTAATAGTAGCTATTCTGTTACCTCATCTGTAAATTATAACCTTATTAGAAATGAAGATAACATTGGTGATAGCAATGGTTTTACGGCTCGTTTTGGTAGTGAAAATGGTAGTAATGCGCGCCATATTTACTGGCAATTAGACGGTAGCTATACTAAAAGAGATCAACAGCAAAGTAATAATGATGGTGAAAATCATTCTATTGAGGCTCTTTTTGGTGCAATCACTACTTGGGGTTTCAACCCGTTTATTCGTTACTATGATGAAAATGTACAGGGTACCGGTGTTAACTCTAATATCGATACAACCTCTTCATGGGGACCAGGAATAAGATGGCTTGCCACTCCACATATTATTATTGATCTTTCCTACAATTTTGTTGACGATGAAACAATCAGTGACAACTATATTGATACCTCAATAGAGTGGGAGCCTTCTGCTAGAACATCTTTAACAGTTGGATATAGCCAGCGCTTTTTTGGTGATTCTTATAGCTTAAACTTCAATCATAAAATTAGACGACTAACCAATTCTATTAGCTATGATGAAAGCTTAGAAGTCTTCGATCGTAACTCTTATCGAGAAATAGCACCTAATGTTCTTGAGCTGATAGAGAGTGATGAATTCTCGCTAAACAAACGTTTTTCATGGTCGTCACAGTTGCAACTTTCAAGAACATCATTCAGCTTAGCTATTTCAGCAAATGAAAGAAAAAGCTTAGAGACTGATGTAGTGGACGATACCCTTGATGCAAACATAAGCGTAACACGAACGAACAGTCAAAAGAGTAGTGTATCCTTATCAGCAGCATTTAGTAATTCAATTTATGATAAAAATAATCCGTTAGGTAGCACTCAGGAAGATTATTACCGCACAATTTCAGCCAATTTCAGAAAAAACTTAGCCTCCTCTTTATCGTGGAATTTTACTGTACGTCACGTCAATCGTAACTCAACTGTTGATCGACTTAGTTACAATGAAGTACGAGCAATAATTAACATAACAAAAGAATTTTAAAATGTACGAGAGTTACTACGGCTTTACTGAACGCCCTTTTCAATTAAGTCCAGACCCGCGATTCTTCTTCGCGACTAACCACCATCAACGGGCATTATCTTACTTGCAATACGGCTTAGACCAAGGTGAAGGCTTCATTGTTATTACTGGTCCTATTGGCACAGGAAAAACAACTATAGCTCGAAACCTATTAGCAACAATTGGTGATGAAAATATCGTTGCTGCACAGCTCGTAACAACAAAGCTATCCCCAGAAGAATTACTAGAATTAGTTGCTAGTGAATTTAAAATCCCTCTGAAAGGAAATAGTAAAGCAGAAGTATTGCGAAGTATTGAAAATTATTTAGTTCAGCTACATAAGCAAGGAAAACGTGCTCTACTGCTTGTCGATGAAGCACAAAACCTACCCTCTGAAACAGTTGAAGAACTACGAATGCTTTCAAACTTTCAACTTGATGATAAGCCTCTTATTCAAAGTTTTTTACTTGGTCAGGAAGAACTGAAAGATATTATTCAAGCGCCAAATATGGAGCAATTTAGACAACGTATTATTGCTTCCGCACACTTAAAACCTTTAAGCGTAGAAGAAGTCAAAAATTATATAAATCACCGTTTGCAACAAGCAGGCTGTGAAAAAGAGTCTTTGTTCTCGGATTCAGCATTTGAAGCTATACATGAGAAAACACTAGGTGTACCACGTAAAATTAATATCTTCGTTGACCGCTTATTACTTTTTGGTTTTTTAGAAGAGTTAACATGTTTCAGTATGGATGCTATTAATGAGGTCGCCTTGGAGATGTCTGGGGAGCTTACAGGTTCACTAAGCTCTAAAGTATTACCAAACAACCAAGAGGGTGCATCACAGCCACAGCAAATGGTTGTAAACTCTCATGAGAATATTGAAAATATCAAAGATGTTTTAAGAGAAGTTGAGGAGATACTTGAGAGTAACATAAAGCAGAAGATAAAGATGGCGCGCTATGTTGACAAGTTGCTTAAACAAAAAAACCATCAATATGCCAAAGAACAAGTACAACAAGATAACTCTACAGACTAACGTATCAATGAAAATTAATCATCCCAGACTAGCTCTTTTGGGATGATTAATTAATAACCCTAACTATCCACTAACTGTTAATATTTAATTCATACTTTTCAATTAATGAATAGAGTGTAGGCCTTGTTACACCTAATAATTCAGATGCTTTTGACATATTTCCATCAGATAAAGCATACGCTTTTTGGATAGCAATTGATTCGGCCTGTTCTCTGACAGTTCGTAGGTTTAAAGATAGCTCGTAATTACTATCACTATGATCATAGAATCCTAAATCAAAAGCTGTGACTTGCACACCTGTACACATCACAACAGAAGATTTAACTTTATTTTGTAGCTCACGAATGTTTCCTGGCCATTTATGAGCTTTAATAGCACTTATAGCATCATCAGAAAACGATTTAGCATTACTTTTATATTCAGTAGCGTACAACTGTAAAAAATATTGAGCAAGAATTAGAACATCTTCATCTCTATCACGTAGTGGCGGAATATTTAATGTAATCTCACTTACGCGATAAAATAAATCTTCTCTAAACCCTTTATTTGCAACCATTTCTTCTAAGTTTTGATTCGTTGCACAGACAACCCTTACATTAACGGGGATTTCTTCTCTACCACCTAAGCGCTCAATCACTTTTTCTTGTAAAAAACGAAGTAATTTAGCTTGTAAATTAAAAGGCATATCTCCTATTTCATCAAGAAATAGTGTACCTCCCTCAGCACATTCTATTTTGCCTTTCGTTGTTTTATGAGCACCAGTAAAGGCACCTTTTTCAAAGCCAAATAACTCACTCTCTAATAATGTTTCAGGTATTGAAGCACAGTTAATAGCGATAAAAGGTTTATTAATTCGATCACTTGCAAGATGAACAGCCTTCGCAGTGACTTCTTTCCCTGTTCCACTTTCCCCTAACAAAAGCGCCGTAATGTTCGTTGGAGCAATACGTTTAACCATAGTAGACAAACGCATAATTGCCTCACTATTACCAATAATACCAATATTACTGTCAGTAACAGAACGCATTGTGCGATTTTCACTTTCAATGGTTGCTAGAGTCAATGCCCGCGAAATAATAACATTAATAACTTCTGCATCAATCGGCTTCTGATAGAAGTCATAAGCCCCTGCAGAAATTGCTTTTAAGGCATTTGCTCTATCCTCATTACCTGTGATAACAATTACCTTTGTATGAGGAGCAATAGCAAGAATTTCTTCTAGGGCTTTCAATCCCTCTGTGGCATTGGCTTCATCAGGCGGTAACCCTAAATCTAATGTTACAACCTTAGGCTCATGTCGTCGTACTGCGGCAATAGCTGCTTCTCTATCTCCAGCAAGAATGGCACTATAATCTGATAAGCTCCATTTTAGCTGTTTTTGAATTCCTTTATCGTCATCAACAATTAATACTTTTTCCATTGAAGCCTGTTCCTAATTTATAATGCTAACTCATCGGTCAGTTTGAAATCTAATCTACCTTAATAGATAGTAATTTATTTAGAGGTTTCCATCTATAACAACCAGTGAAAGTCTTAACGAAAAACCTGTCTCTCTACTTATTCATTGCTTAAGGTACTTTACATGGGTAAACAAATAATCATTTTTGTTCCCTGACCTTCGACACTCTCGACAGTTAAACTGCCTGCTATACTTTCAAAAAATTGTTTGGCTTCAAAAACACCAATCCCCATACCTGCATTACCTTTCGTGGTATCAAAGGGTTTAAAAAGCCTTTCTTTAATAAAGGTTTCAGACATTCCACAGCCATTATCACTTACAATAATCATTAAGCTATCTTGCTGCTTATCAATAGCAACGTCTACCCAGCCTTCATCAGGTGTGGCTTCTTGTGCATTTTGCATCAAATGATTCATTACTGAAAAAAAACGTTCGTAGTCAATGCTAACAAAGCAGGGGGCACTTCTTTTAACACTAATGTGTGGTTTCATTACATTACGCTGTGCTGTGACTCGCTGAATGATATCACCCAAATCAACACTTTTATTAGCTGATTGCGCTACTTGCTTATTCCTTAATTGCGTTAAGACTTTCCCCAATCGCTCAGTAGCTGACTCAACGGTTTCAAAAACATCATCAACAAATTCTGCATTATCTCGATGCTGTGTGGCATTAGAAGTGATTAACGCTAATTGCGCTTGAACATTCTTTAAATCATGAACTAAAAAAGCAGACATTTGGTTAAAAGCATCAAATTGCTTTGATTCAGCGAGCTTATCATTAGCCTCATTTAAAGAAATAAAGTTACCTAGTTGCTTAGCTATAGCAAAAAGTAAATCTCTATCTTCCCAGTTGAGTTTGCTCTCTTCATCACTATTAGACAGAACAAAAAAGCCATAAAAATCTTTACCTATATAAATAGGAACTAAGATATTAACACCAACAGCATGCCAAGTTTTCGACTGAATAAATAAACCAGGATATAAGAGAGGATCTTCATCATATTCATTAATATCAATAATCCAGCTTTGGCTTTTAGTAAAATGCTCTATTAACATTAAGTCTTTATCGAATGATTTATCTAATTCAATATTATCACTATATTTTACAGTAAACCGATTATTGCCATTTGCTTTCAATATGATACCGCCAGTAGCTGAAACTTTAGACATCATAATTTCTAATGACATTTGATAATAGTTTTCTGCTGTTGCCGTTTCTATTTGACCAATAAGCTCTAACCACTCTTCTCTGTATTCATATTTATTAGCAAAGAAATGCTTAGAAATAAATACTTTTACCTGACGCCGAACTGTTTCAGTAATAAGCAATACAACAAGAACAATACTACCTAGAATAAAAAAGCCAAAACTAACTAGTTGACCCCATTCGCCCCCTAAATAATTAATTAAATAGCCTGCAACAGCCATTAGCAATAAATATAAGCCAGCAATCATTAACATAGAGCTGTAAAAGACAACATTACGGGATACAAAGATTCTTACTGCTCCTTCTTCATATCGCCTGACACTAATTAATAATAACGGAACAGCTAAAGCCGACAAATACCCTCTGATATGCCAAAAATCAAATTCAACACCTCCAACCATAGATGCTTGTGCATATAGAACAAAATCAAAGACAGCAATACTGCCCAAAGCAATAACTAATGGTGTAATTGAGCTTCTTGCTTGATGGTTTGCCCCTCGATAAATTTGCTCTAGTAAAACTAAAGTTGTTAAATTAAGCAAAACAAACAATAAAAATAAGGAGCCATGAGAATAGTCTAATATGAAGCTTATTCCCCAGCAAATAACCGATGAGCCAAACAAAAAGAGGAGATATTTAGCCACAACCTTATTACCTGTCTCTTATACACATCTCCGAGCCCACGAGACGTAGAGGAATCTC
>CAJXUT010000156.1 GCA_913061365.1 uncultured Colwellia sp. | reverse complement strand
GGGCTCGGAGATGTGTATAAGAGACAGCTCTGTTTTCTGGTTTAGCTTGATTACGCAATAAAGCTATTATTTCTTTTAAAGATATATTTAATCAGAAACATTTGAATAGATACTTCTAGTATGTGCTCTATTGATTGAACTTGTTATTTCCCTTTGAGATTTTTTAGGATGCTCTCTCTGAATAAGGCTTCCTTCTATCAACTTGATATTTAAGTTGGCCCACAATTTTTTGTGGGCTTTTTTTTGTCTAAAATTTAGTAAGGGTAATTCAATTATAAAAGCAACTATGCTTGTCCAAGCACTTGCGCCGGTTCTATTTTTGTTGCTTGCCATGCAGGGTATATAGTCGCTAACAGTGACATAATAAGTGCCGTGACCACAGTAATATACACATCTGGCATATTTAAATGGCTAGGAATATGATCAATAAAATACACATCGGCTGACAGTAAAGTTAGAGTAAATAACTGTTCTATAAAGGCAACTATTTCTGCAAGATTTAAAGCTAATGCCACCCCTAAAACTCCCCCAACAATACTGCCGATCAAGCCATTAACTAAACCTTGATATATAAAGGTTAGCATAATCAATTTACGGCTAGCGCCCATTGTTTTGAGAATGGCAATATCACCTTTTTTATTGTTTACTGCCATAATTAATGTTGAGACGATATTGAAACTAGCTACCGCAATAACCAAAACCAACACAATAAACATCACCATACGCACCAGTTGAATATCGTTAAACAAATGTCCTTGGGTGCGAGTCCAATCTTTAATATAAACATAATGATCAAACTTATATGCAATATCTTTAATCACTCTTGGCGCTGAAAACACATCAGTGAACTTCACTCGAATTCCTTGAGTTTGTCCCTCTTCATATTGTTTAATATCTGCTGCTTGTTCGAGTGCAACATAAGCAAGCGTATCGTCTATTACGCCACCAAACTTGAAAATACCCACAATTTTTACATAACGCTTTACAGGTGCAGAGAATACATTTTGTTTCGCATCACTATTATTAGATGGCAGTAAAAGCTGTACACTATCGCCAAGTTCTACCGCTAATTTTTTGGCAACTCCAGCACCAATAACCACGCCATTGCTGATATCGTCATCATTACTTTTATTATTCAACGCATTCCAACTTCCAGCTACAATATAACGTTCTATATCTGAAACTAGCGTTTCTAGTTTTACATCAACGCCTCTTATTTCTAGCGCCTTTAACTGCGTTTTATGCTGCATCATACCTGCCAGCATAATAACGGGTGCTGCCGCAACAACTTCTGGTGTTTGTTGTATTCGCTTAATTTCCTTAGGCCATTTGGAGATAGGCTGATTCACAGAGACTAATTCACCATGTGGAACAATAGATAATAATTTGTTAGCCAACTCCTTTTCAAAACCATTCATGGCACTTAACACAACAATAAGAATCATAGTACCTAATGCAATCCCAATTGTTGAGGATGCTGAAATAAAGGTAGCAAACCCCTGCCCTTGACGACTGCGAACATAGCGTAACGCTAAAAAAATACTCAAAGGAGTAAATATTGACTCGGTTTTATTATTGATTTGAGCTTTGTTTGATGAAGTTGCCATATTAGACATTTGCGGGAGACTCTATATTGTTATCCGTAATTTGGCCTGCTGTAACTTTTTCATTTTCAATAAATGGCATTAACTTACCATGATCAAGCTTTAGCTGTCTGTCCATGCGCATAGCCAAATTAATATCATGGGTAACAATAACAAAACTTGTATGTACACTTTGATTTAAGCTGCGAAGCAATTGATAAATTTGCTCAGCAGTATCACTATCTAAATTACCCGTAGGCTCGTCTGCTAAAATCAATGAAGGTTTAGTCACCAAAGCTCTAGCAATAGCCGTGCGCTGTCGTTCACCCCCAGATAATTCACTTGGTCTATGGTGACCACGATGAGATAAGCCTACCTGAGCCAAAACTTCGGTCGCTGCTGCAATAGCTTCTTTTGGTTTGTCACCTCGAATAAGTAATGGCATTGCTACATTTTCTAGCGCAGTAAACTCCATCATCAAATGATGAAATTGATAAATAAAACCAATATGTTGATTACGAAAAGCTGCTCTTTGCTTATCTGACAAGGTTAAAATATTTACATCGTTAATAAATACTTCACCTGAACTGGGTAAATCTAAAGCGCCAGCAAGGTGTAAAAATGTACTTTTACCACACCCTGAACTACCAACAATAGCAAGTAACTCGCCCTTCTCAACAGTTAAATCTAAACCATCTAACACCTTTGTTTCTATATTGCCCTGCTGGTATGACTTAGATAGTTGATGGCAGTGTAAAGCCTTACTCATTTCTTAGAACCTCTGCTGGTTGTGTTTTTGATGCTTGAAAAGCTGGATATAAAGTCGCAAGGAAAGTCATCACTAAAGCTGACAATAATATAACCGCCACATTTATGCTTTCAAGCTTCACTGGCAATGATTGTTCACCATAACCTGTCCCTAAAATATTAAGTCCAAACGTGGCTAATAGATCATTAAGGTTTAAAGCAATAAGCACTCCAAAAATACTTCCCAGAGTAACGCCCCATAATCCATTCACCATACCTTGGGTAATAAATATTTTTACAATACCCATTCTTGATAACCCTAACGTTTGTAAAATACCAATTTCACCTTGTTTTTCTACTACCACCATAACAAGTGCTGAAACTATATTAAACGTAGCAACAGCCACAATTAAACTTAGCATCAGCCACATCATTTTCTTTTCCATGTTAACAGCCGAAAACAGTGCACCTTGGCTATCTTTCCATGTAGTAACTTCAAGTGATTTAGTCGGTAAACTATTGGAGTCGGCCAATAAGAGTTCATCAACAACTTGCTCAGCATTAAAAGCATCGTCTAGATAAAGGCGAAGTTGGTTTATCCCATCACCTTTACGTCGCAACAATTTTGCGCCATATTTACTGTGAACATAGACCATAGAATCATCTACTTGCGAGCCAACATCAAATATTCCACCGATGATAAAGTTACGTTGTACAGGAACTCTGCCCAATGGAGTGAAAATAGTTTTATTTGGCAAAACCAAGCGAACAGTATCTCCCATCGACACTTTTAATTTGTCAGCTAAAGAGCGCCCCATAACAATACTGTAAGCCTGTTTAGACAAACTGGATAATGTGCCTGACAACATATGTTTGTTAACAATATTATTCTCTTCATATTCAGGAATAATTCCCTGCAACAAAACCCCTTGTAAGTTCACAGAAGACTGAATAAGTGCCTCGCTACTCAAAAAAGGAGTTACCTGATTTATATGATTTTGCTGTAGCAATTGCTCTCGAAGATCAACCCACTCTTTAAAAACATCAGCTTTAGGATTATGTGGTTGTGAAATAATAACATGGGGAACAATGCCTAAAATGCGCTTTTTAAGCTCGCCTTCAAAACCATTCATTACAGAAACAACAATGATCAATGAAGCAACGCCAAGCAATATGCCCACAGTAGAAAAAAAGGTAATAAAAGAGATAAAACCTGCACGGCTTTTACTACGACTATAACGTAAACCAATAAATAGACTAACAGGTTGAAACATTTAATATTATGACTAAAAGTGACGAAAGAATTCGTGTTGATATTAGAGGCTTAGCATAACACAGTGACCTAATATTCTAAGCAAAATAAATAAAAGATACTTAAACAAAGATATTTCTGCTATAACTTTGTAATTCAATGAGATTTTATTAACCTAGTTAAGTATTAACGCAAATGACATCAATAAATAGTGAAACCACTGAGCAAAAACTAGCTAAATATCATGAATTTTTTTCAATTGAACATGATTTTACTATTAATATTTTGCCGCTTGAATTATCTAAAGCAACTAGCTTCGAGCAGTTTTTAATTGATATGCCTACACCATTTAAAATGGCAAGTGACATAAAAAGCATCGATCAGTCTGCACTACGACCTTTACAATCAATTTCAGGCGTTGCCAGTCAACTGGTTGAGTTTTTAAATCATCAATCAGCAAAAATTGATTTATTAATTGGCTATATTTTAAGTCAACAAGACGATGAAGAGCACAGGTATCAAGGAATTGAATTTGGTGGTGGTGGCTTATTATTCTCATCTAAAACAACATTTAACGTAGCACAATTATTAGAACTTAAAGTTTTTCTTCTCAATAAAAACAGCGCTGTTTACTGTTATGGCGAAGTAATTGAGGTTCAACACAAAGATGATTTATATATACATAAAGTTATATTTCATTTTATTAGAGAAGAAGATCGAGAGATACTAGTACGCAATAGTTTGCATGAACAATCTAGACAATTACAAGCTCTTGCTGAAAAAAGAAATCAAGAAGGGAAAGAATAATTTATTCCCCTTTATAAAGCGTCAAAACATAGTAAAAATAAACTTAATAAATTTACAGAGGATTTATGTCTTTAAGTACCATTATATTAATCGCTTTGGCTCTTGGAATTATTCTTGGAGGGGTATTAGTACTAAAAAAATCAGCAAGAAAATTTGATTTAACCAATGAGCAATTAGATCGTATTAAAAAGCGAAATGAAGAAATTGATAAAAAAGAGCAACAAGACTAACTACGGTATAACGTTTTAATTAAGTGGTACCCAAATTTAGTTTTTATTGGGCCATGAACTTTTAATAACTCTTTTTTAAACACGACATCATCAAATGCTTTAACCATTTGACCTTTACGAAACTCTCCCAGTTCTCCACCTTTCTTTTTCGATGGGCAAAGTGAAAATTTTCTTGCTAGTTGTGAAAAGTTTCCGCCTTTAGCTAATTTAGCTTTTATTTCGAGTGCTTGTTTTTCTGTTTTGACTAAAATATGAACTGCTGCTGCGCTGGCCATTTTGACTCTTTAACTACTAATTAAACAATTTAATTCATTATACCAAGATTTAATCTGCTGGTAATATCAAATTTACCTTTTACTCTCTTCATTGTTGACATAAAATGTCATTATATTCGTTAATAGCAAAAGGTTATTTACACTTATGAGCACAATCAAACATTTATTTGAAAATAATAAACAGTGGGCTGACAAAATAACGGCAGAAAACCCTAATTTTTTCCAAGGTCTTTCACAACAGCAGTCGCCACAATATTTATGGATAGGCTGTTCTGATTCTAGAGTACCAGCAAATGAATTATTGGGGATGCAACCAGGGGAAGTATTTGTTCATCGTAATATTGCTAACCAAGTTATTCATACTGACTTAAACTGCTTATCCGTTATTCAGTTTGCTGTAGATATTTTAAAAGTAAAAGATATTATTGTTTGTGGTCATTATGGCTGTGGTGGTGTTAGTGCTGCGTTAGATGGTGCAAGTTTAGGTCTTATTGATAATTGGCTACGCCATATTCAAGATGTATATCGCTTTAATAAAGATAAATTAGATTCAATAACAGACAAACACGAGAAAATTAATTTATTGTGCGATTTGAACGTTATAGAACAAGTTGCGAATGTATGTAACACGACAATATTACGAAATGCTTGGCTTGCTGAGCAAAATGTAACTGTACATGGCTTAGTTTATAACTTGCACGACGGAATATTAAAAGATTTAAACGTATCTGTAAGTGGCAATAAGAAATAGTATATATTAAAACATAGCTTTCGCTCATTGAATAAGTAATCAGTTGCAAAAGGTTCTTTTTGCAACTGATTAGTGAGCTAATTGACGTTATAAAACACCACGCTCCATTTGATTTAATTCAATCGATTTAAATAGCGTAGAAAAGTTTCCTTCCCCAAAACCTTGATCATTAACTCGTTGAATCATTTCAATAAAAATTGGGCCAAATAAGTTCTTCGTAAATATTTGTAATAAGTAAGTATTTTCAGCTTGGCTATCAACCAAAATTTGATGTTCTCTAATTTTATCTTTGTCTTCTTTAACCCAAGGCACGCGGTTAAAAATTTCATCATAATATTCAGGTACAATATGTAAAGTATCAACAATATCACGATCTAATTGGTCTAATGAAGCAACTAAGTCATCAGTAATGAATGCTAAATGCTGCACACCGGGGCCATTGTATTCATGCAGATACTCATCTATTTGATTGTCTTCTTTTCCTTTACCCTCATTTATTGGTATGCAAAATTTCCCACAAGGCGATTGTAGTGCATACGAAATAAGTGCTGTTTTGATGCCTTTAATATCAAAGTATCGTACTTCAGTAAATCCGAAAACTTCCTTATAAAAATCAGCCCATTTATGCATAGTGCCTTGGTAAACATTATTAGTTAAATGGTCTACTGCGAGAAAGCCTTTGTCATCAACAATAACAGGTACATCATGCGCATCAAAATCAGTATCGTAGATTACACCTTTATTTTTTCCTTCCTCTTTAAAGCTATCTACAAAATAAATTAGACTGTCACCAATTCCAAAAATTGCCGGGTAAGGCAGTTTGTTCATCGCATGTTCTGCTGACCTAGCGCCGCGCTTAACCGCTTCTTCAAAAGCAAAGTTTGCATCTTCAACACGCCACCCCATAGAACAAATAGCAGGTCCATGACTTTTAGCAAACTCTTTTGAAAAACCCGTTGTCTCTCTATTAAGCAGAAAGTGAATATCATTTTGATTAAAATAATCAATATCACGACCTTTGAATTTCTTCGTTTTAGAAAAGCCAAAGCCATAAAAGGCTTTTTCCATAAAGTCTGAATCAGGGCTAGCATATTCAGTAAATTCAATACCACATAGCTTCAATGGGTTTGCTTTTGTCAGTGTAACGTCAGTCATTTTTTTATCTCTTATAGCTGAAATATTCACACCTTAAATAACAAGATGCTTATTGTAATAACGCCATTATCTAGAGGAAATAACTTAAGCGAAAGGGTAAGAGTATTAGTGGCTTTAGCCGATATGTAAAAGAAAATGTACGAGAATTCGTCTAAAAAACCAACTGAAATATACCAAGGCTTGATAGAGGCTATTAGCGGGGTGTAATAATATATTTACAGGCAAAAAAAAAGGCGCTATAAGCGCCTTTATTACATCATAATTTTTTGATTAATTGCTACGCTGTGGACGTTCACTACGACGTCTTGGAGCAGCTTCTTGTCTTACTATTTTTTCATCTGAAGTTGAAATAGCAAGTGGCTGGCGACGAACACGAACACCTTTTAATTGCTTAAACAAGTCAGCAGGAATACCTTTAGGTAATTGTACAAAGCTATGTTTATCATGCAAGTTAATCGCACCAATATAGCTACTATCAAGTGATATTTCGTTAGCAATAGCACCTACAATATCACCTGGACGTGCACCATGCTCTTTACCCACTTCTAAACGGTAAGTCTGCCAATCTACATCGTTACGATTAACTTTAGCTTTACGTGGTTTATCATCACGTGAAGCACGTTGACCATTTCTATCACCTCGTTCTCCTCGGCTATCAGCACGAGAATCACGGCGTGAATCTCTACCACGATCATTGCGATCACGACCATTTCGGTCATTTCGTTCACGTGTTTCACGACGTGGTTTAGGATCTTCTTTTGGCTCTAATGGCTGTTTTAATTGTTTTTGATATAACAATGCTGCTGCCAAGTCTGCCATTGATAACTCAGACTCCTCTGCCATTGTTTCAACAATTTTACGCATACTAGCTAAATCTTTTCCTTCAACAATTGAAGCAATTTCATCACGAGCACGTTCAATACGTTTTTTACCTAATTCTTGAATATTAGGTAACTCATACATATTCACTGCACCAGAGGTTAAACGCTCATAGTGACGTATAGAATACATTTCACGTGGACGAACAAACGCAATCGACATACCTTCACGACCCGCACGACCTGTACGACCAATACGGTGAACATACGCTTCGTTATCACCAGGTAAATCATAGTTGATAACTAATGAAATACGTGGAATATCTAAACCACGAGCAACAACATCAGTTGCCACTAAAATAGAAGATTTACCTGATTTCATTTGCTCAATAGTACGTTCACGTTGTGCTTGGTTCATATCACCATTTAGTGCTAATGCAGGATAACCGGCACGCTCTAATTTTTCAGCAACATCAACAGTATCATTACGTGTACGTACGAATATGATCATCGCATCATAATCTACAATTTCAGCAATACGCTCTAGTGCGGTCATTTTAGTAATGCCACCTACTTTCCACGCATATTGAGTTATGTTAGCTTTTGCTTTTTTAACCGCAGCAATTTTAACGTGCTCAGCGTCTTTTAAGAAACGATTCGCAATTTTACGAATAGCAGCAGGCATTGTTGCAGAGAACAAACACATTTGTGTTTCTTTTGGTAGATGATCTAGAATCCATTGAATATCTTCTAAAAAGCCCATGTTTAACATTTCATCGGCTTCATCAAGTACACAAACTCTTAATTCATCTAGTTTAAGGCTCTTACGACGTAAGTGATCCATTAAACGACCTGGTGTACCAACAACAATTTGAGCGCCACGTTCTAACTGTTGAAATTGTGGACCGTAAGATTGACCACCATATAAAGTAGCAACACGTAAGCCTTTCATATTTTTACCAAACGATACAATCGCTTCAGCAACTTGCATTGCTAATTCACGTGTTGGTGCTAATACCATTAATTGTGGTTTTCTTACTGAGGTATCAATTTTTGCTAAAGCTGGTAAGCCAAAGGCTGCTGTTTTACCAGTACCTGTTTGTGCTTCACCTAAAACGTCTTTACCAGATAATAATAGCGGGATAGTTTTTGCTTGAATATCAGTAGCAGAATTAAAACCAATTGAGGTAACAGCTGATAATAAGTTTTCAGGTAAGCCTAATGTATCAAAACCGATAACTTCATTTTTAGTTTCAGTTTTGCTTTGATCTGTATTGTTTTGTTCAGTCATTTTTAAATTTCATCTTCTCAAGACAGGTATTAACGAAGAAAAAAATCACAAAAGAATAGAACACCTTCAAACAACAAAAAAATCTTAAAACGATCGTTTGTAGAAAGTGAAATTATAAATAATTTTTAATTGCTAAGTCTTAACCCTGTCTCTTATACACATCTCCGAGCCCACGAGACGTAGAGGAATCTCGTAT
>CAJXUT010000155.1 GCA_913061365.1 uncultured Colwellia sp. | reverse complement strand
AGATCTACACTATCCTCTTCGTCGGCAGCGTCAGATGTGTATAAGAGACAGAGCTAATAGCACGTGATGAAGCCCTTCATCTTACAGGTACTCAACATATTTTAAATAATTGGATGAGTGGTAAAGACGATCCAGAAATGAAAGAAATCAGCGAAGATATGCGAGATGCCGGTTTACAAATTTTCCTTGATGTTGTTGAGCAAGAAAAAGAATGGGCACAGTATTTATTTAAAGATGGCTCTATGATTGGATTAAATGCTGAAATTTTAAATCAATATATAGAATATATTTCAAATCAACGTTTAACAGCGATTGGTTTTGATGCTCCTTTCAGCATTAAAAGTAACCCGTTACCATGGATGAATGCCTACCTAGTCAGCGACAATGTACAAGTTGCTCCACAAGAGACTGAAATATCAAGCTATTTAGTTGGCCAGGTTGACTCAACTGTCGAAGCTGACGATTTTGATGACTTCGACTTATAATTTTTATGTCTTTTAGTATTACCGTCGAGGATCGTGAAATACCGTTCCTCGAAGAAGATAAAACAATACTTAATACCTTAGAAAGAGAAAATATAGAATCCAATTTTCATTGTCGAGATGGGTTTTGTGGTGCTTGTCGATGTTTATTAAAAGAAGGTACTGTTGAGTATGAACAGTACCCTTTAGCCTATATTGGCGACAATGAAATTCTCACCTGTTGCGCGTATCCTACTTCTAACGTGGTGCTAGAAATAGATTAAAGTGTTACATCCTTGTTTAAATAACAAACGCTATAAAAAGCGTGCATGAAAACGTAAGTGCGCTTCAATAAAACTAGCAATAAAGTAATAGCTATGATCATAGCCTTCATGAAGGTTTAATTCTAAAGGATAGTTATTAATGTTAGCAGCATCAATTAACGCTTGTGGTTTTAATTGCTCCTTTAAAAAATCATCTCCACTGCCTTGGTCAACTTTTGCTGGAACAAAATGCGTTGATTGCTTCATTAGTTCACTCGCATCATGCTTAGCCCAGTTAGCTTTATCCTTACCTAGATAAGCTGTAAATGCTTTTTGTCCCCAAGGACAGTTCATAGGATTGCTAATAGGGCTAAATGCAGACATAGCACTATAACGCTCAGGGTTGAGCATTGCGATAGTTAACGCACCATGCCCTCCCATCGAATGCCCAGCAATAGAGCGCTTATCTGAAACAGGAAAGATTTCCTCGATAAGTTCAGGTAATTCCTTAACAATGTAATCGTACATTTGATAATGACGATTCCAAGGTGCTTGTGTCGCATTAACATAGAATCCGGCGCCTTGCCCTAAATCATATCCATCGTTGTCTGCCACTTCTGCGCCTCGAGGGCTGGTATCTGGTGCTACAATAGCAATACCTAGCTCAGCAGCAATACGCATGGCTCCAGCTTTTTGCATAAAGTTCTCATCTGTACATGTGAGTCCAGAAAGCCAGTATAAGACAGGTACTTTATTTTGATTACTTGCTTGTGGTGGTAAATAGATAGCAAAACGCATGTCACAATTCACAGTGTTTGCATAATGACTATATTGCTTATGCCAACCACCAAAAACCTTATTCATACTTAAATTTTCAATTGTCATAGTAGATCCTATTATGTTGCTCCACTTTTTTACCTTGTGAAGCAACAAAATGGTAAATTATTTGTCAAAGTGGATAACACTGCGAATGCTTTTACCTGAATGCATTAAGTCAAATGATTCGTTAATCTCGTCTAATCCCATCGTATGAGTAATAAAGTCACTTAATTTAAATTCACCTTGCAAATAACGCTCTACGTAATCAGGTAATTCAGAGCGACCTTTAACACCGCCAAAAGCTGATCCGCGCCATACACGACCTGTTACTAACTGGAAAGGACGTGTAGATATTTCTTGGCCTGCTCCTGCAACGCCAATAATTACTGATTCACCCCAGCCTTTATGACAACACTCTAAAGCTGAACGCATCAGATTTACATTACCAATACATTCAAATGAATAATCAACACCGCCGTCAGTCATTTCAACAATAACGTCTTGAATAGGCTTATCAAAATCTTTCGGATTAACAAAGTCTGTAGCGCCTAATTTTTTTGCTAAATCAAATTTACTTTCATTAATATCAATGGCAATAATTCGACTTGCTTTTGCCATAGTTGCACCAATAACAGCAGACAAACCAATACCACCCAAGCCAAAAATAGCAACAACAGCACCTTCTTCCACTTTTGCTGTATTCATAACAGCGCCGATGCCAGTAGTAACACCACAGCCAAGTAAACAAACTTCTTCTAAAGGAGCTTCCTTATTAACTTTTGCCAATGATATTTCTGGTAAAACGGTATATTCTGAAAAAGTAGAACAGCCCATGTAGTGAAAAATTGGCTGGCCATTTTTATAAAAACGCGTAGTGCCATCAGGCATTAATCCTTTACCTTGTGTTTCACGAATTTTCTGACAAAGGTTGGTTTTACCTGATAGACAAAATTTACATTCACCACACTCTGGCGTGTATAAAGGAATAACATGATCACCCACTTGCACACTGGTAACACCCTCGCCTATTTGCTCTACGATACCGCCACCTTCGTGACCTAAGATAACGGGAAATATTCCCTCAGGATCTTCACCTGATAAAGTAAAAGCGTCTGTATGACATACACCTGAAGCAATAACCTTAATCAATACTTCACCTTTTTTCGGAAGCATTACATCAACTTCTTCAATAGATAACGGTTGTTTTGCTCCCCAAGCAACTGCTGCTCTAGATTTAATAAACTGATCGGTCATATTATTCTCACTTTTATATTAATGTGTTTAATGGGTGATTGTGGATTTTGCAAACTAGCACAGTTCACCACGGCTATATTTTGACATATTGCATTTTTTGTATGAGTTATTATATCTATTTCTGAAATAATGATAATATAGCATTTTGGTAAATGACTTTTACACATAGGTAATAATGATGCAATGGGAAGGTATTAGTGAGTTTGTAAATGTGGCAGAAACAGAAAGTTTTACCCAAACATCCAAAAAATTAGCGATATCTACAGCTCAAGTTAGTCGACAAGTTAATGCATTAGAAAAGCGCCTAAATATTAAGCTGTTATACCGTACTACTCGAAAAGTCTCTCTCACCGAAGAAGGACAGATTTTTTATCAACATTGTCGTAGTGTACTTGATGGATTAAGCGCTGCAGAAAGAGCAATTACAAATTTACAGTCCACACCACAAGGTAAAATTAAACTCACTGCACCTGTTACTTACGGTGAACAGCATGTTTTACCCTTGATAAATAACTTCATGAAGCAGTACAACGATATAGAGGTATCTGCTTATTTAACTAATCAACAACTTGATTTAATTGATGAAAATTTTGATTTAGCTATCCGCTTAGGAAGATTGAGTGATTCATCAATGATGGCAAAACAATTGGCAAAGCGCACAAATTATGTCTGTGCTTCACCTGCTTATCTCGATAAATATGGCATACCGCATTCTTTATCAGAGTTAAATAAGCATAATTGCTTATTAGGTACACGTGAGTATTGGCACTTTAGTGACTCAGGCAAAGAAAAAAATATTCGTGTTAAAGGAAAGCTACGATGTAATAGTGGTTTTAGCTTAGTTGATGCAGCATTAAAAGGCTTAGGAATGGTGCAATTACCTGATTATTACACCAAAGAGCACCTAGTTAAGGGCTCTTTAATTTCAGTATTAGATAATTATAAAGCCCCTGATGAAGGTATTTGGGCTGTTTACCCGCAAAACCGCCACCTTTCGCCTAAAATCAGATTATTGGTAGAATACCTAATAACCCATTTATAATGAAAACAAAAAAATTTTCCTTCATCAAAATAAGTTATTACTTTGTAAAATAGTTACCTTGGTAAGAAAAAAACCATAATTAGACAAAACAATGCAATGCCCCAGAAAGCTTTTACAAAAAATTTTATATTTTTTTGCTTATCTTTAGGATGCTTTATTGGCAATGCCATACCACAGTGACTACAGTTTTCATTGTTACTATCGTTTTCAACTTCGCAATATAGGCATTTTTTAGTTTGTTGACTCATGATGACACCTCTATTGAGTAGTTAGTTGATGATATAGTTGTGGTAAACGCATCGGCAATTGCTCTGGCCTATGAATCACGGTAAATCCATCACTACCAAATAAATATGGAAGATAGTCTTGCGCATCAGTATCTATGGTTATACAAAAAGGTTTTATACCTAACCTTTTCGCTTCGCTTATTGCTTCGTGGGTATCTTCTATTCCAAAACGGCCTTCGTAATGGTCAATATCATTCGGCTTACCGTCTGTAATAATGAGTAGTAATTTTTCACTACTTCTTTGTTCATTAATAACTTTGGTTGCTTGACGTATCGCAGCGCCCATACGCGTGTAAAACCCTGGTTTAATAGCCTGAATACGTCCACGAATTTGATCATCATAACGCTCATTAAAGTTTTTCAGCATAGTAAATCGTACGTGGTGTCGCTTAACAGAGGAAAAACCATACATAGCAAAATTATCACCTACTGACTCTAGTGCTTCACCAAAAAGCAGCATACTGTCTTGCACCACATCAATAACTCTGGCTTCATCATTAAGATGTGCGTCAGTAGACATAGATAAATCGGCTAATAATAAACAAGATAAGTCACGATTATTTCCTCTAAAAGATTTATACAGCCCTCTTTGAGGTGTAGGGGAAATTTTGCTCTCTACATGAAAATCTAACCATGCGCTTAAATCTAATTCTTCACCTTGTGGCTCTGCTTTTAACCAGTAGCGAACACTACGCAACTGTTCAAACTGTGCTTGAATAGTTTTCGCTAATTTTTGCAGTCTAATAGGAAGTTTTTGAGCGACAGCCCCTTTAGGTAACATAGGCTGTAGTAAACAACGATCATCTACTAACGTATGTGATTTATAATCCCATTCAGGTAATTTAAGACCATCACCTAATGGAATATCATCTTCAGAAGCTGATGGCAAATCAAGATCAATTTTAATTTGTGCACTTCGTTGTTGTTCTTGCTCTTTTGCTAAAGTGATTTTATCAAGGTCATCTGCTGTTTCTGCCGCATTGTCCTCATCATCACTATCATCACAGCCTCGATCTAATTTAGAAAATTCACTCCAAGAAAATAAACTTTCTAATCTAAAGATCATCATACCTTCTTTTTCTGCTGGCGAATCTGTCCGTTCTGCTTTTTTGCGGCTCGTTTCCGCTTTTTTAACCGCTTTATTTTCTTGGTCTTCAGCTTCTTTTTCTTCGTCAACCTCTTGATAGACAGGCATGGCCAAATCATCAGCACTTGATGATGGATATAACCATAAGTACACCGGTTTTGGGGCAAAGTTTACTAATGGAAATTCACTTACAGATCCAGGATTTAAAATAGCCTTAACAATGGCTTGTTCCATTTCTTTTTCTGCTTGGGGAAGACTTTCTATATCGGCTCTACTGGCAACAAAAGCCTCAGCTAAACGTTGATAACGACCTTGTAAGGCAGGAAATTTTTCCAAAATGTCTATTACTAAGGCTTGATTATCTTGAGCCCAGTGAGTGAAGCTACCACTATGATGAGCAGCCAAGACTGCTAACCAAATATATAGATCATAATTAAGTGACTTTTCTTCAAAAATGGCTAGCGATTCAGGTAAGCGTAAGCTTTCTTCATCTTGCCAAGCTAAGCTAATAAGCTGAGTATCACCCGCAATTTTTTGTAAAAAACTTTTACGGCTTAAGTATTCACGACCTGATGCTGCCTCAACACGCTTAATAGCATCACCACCTAACGCTCTAAAAATCATACCAACAGATTTATGAACATCTTCAAAGTGTACACGAGCATCATCAAACTCAGGGTTAGCCTTACGCGTAATATATTTATGCCACAGGCCACCAACCCACTCTTCCATAACCAAACCATTTAACTAATTAATAATATTGCTAGTGTAACAAATACAATGAGTAGTTGTGTGATTTGGGTCAAGAACATTATAAAAATTAATAAATTAGTATTAAACACACACAAAATTTACATTTTTAAATCAACCCTAAAGTTGTTGTGATGAGGTAGAACATATTTACTGTGTCTAAATGTTTTTATCCAAAAATCAATGAGGTATCAAGATTAAAACAAAGGTAATTTATTTGACATAGCGCGCGCTAAGTTCAGCATTCCAATGAGTACAAAGCAAGCATGAAGAGTAACAAAGTAGAAAATAGTCACCATTACCGATGAACCAAATTCATTTGAATAAAAAACATAAAAAATAGGAGCTATTGCAAGTATTAATCCCGCTAAGGCTGAAAGCTGAATACTACGAATAAGGTGAATTCTGTTGTAATTAGAATGGGGCTTGGCTTGATAAAAATAATAAACTATCATCAAAAAGCTAACACCAGGCACTAATAATAAATTAGAAAGATAGAGTGACTGGTAAATGATGGCAGGTTTGTTGTGTTGATTTGATTTCATATTAACTTACCTGCATCTCTTATAAAAATATGATTAAAGTAGGTAAATAAGACCAATAATGGCCGGAAGTACCGTAACATAACCAAGCAATAACCATCGCCATAACTTCGGAGCGTGTGCAAGCTCCATGAATATATCAATAATTTGTTGACCCTTTAAAAATACAATAGATAAAACAGTCACAATAAACAAGACTTTGTGATCAATAACTTCACCAATAAAGGTAGAAATAAATGTTAAGGCCATTAGCCATAACCAACTTAACGTGATTATTTTATTTGTAGGTGTTTGCATAGCGGTTAAATCACATAGATAAGTGGAAAGAGTATTATCCAAAGCATATCGACCATATGCCAATAACTAGCACCTGATTCAAAGCCTGATATATTACTACTGTTATATCCATTTTTTGCTGCTTTTACCGCAACAAAGGCAAGAATGAACATACCCAATAATATATGCATCAAATGAAAAAAAGTGATCATAAAATATAAGGTGAAGAAGGTATTCGTTTCAATTCCAATATTTTGCTCAAATAATGACAGATATTCCCATATTTTTACCGCAAGATAGACACAGGCAACAAGCTTAGCGATTAACAGTAACATTGCTGATTTTCGCCCTTCGCCTTTATGCATAGCATTAAGCGCAAGAGCAACAAAAAAACTACTAGTAATCAATGTTAATGTGTTAATCAAGCCAGCTATTTGATGTAATTGAGCCTTACCCGCAGTAAACATTTCCATATTTAATTGCTCAGATACAGCAAATCCAAGAAATAGAATAGCGAATACAGTGAGCTCAGCTAAAATAAAAAACCACATAGCTAAATCACCAGGAAGACGTTTAGTTTCCTGTTGCCCAGAATTTACTTCATTCATAGCACACACTGATTCACTGCTCATTGAATTTTCCAACGGTTTACTCATCAAAGTAGATTTTAGCTACATCCATTAATGCGTTTACCGTTTGAGGATCATCAGATAAAGGCTCAGCTAAACAAGAACGACATACATCCAGTGCATTCATGCCTGAACCAATCATGCGTGCAGCATAAATAAGCAATCGAGTTGAAGCAACTTCATCTAAATCGTTTTGTTCAAGTTTTCTTAACGCTCCGGCCAATTCAACTAGCTTAAATGCTAGGTGTGAATCTGCACCGGCTTCTTTGATTAATATTTGTTGTTCTACTTCTGCACTAGGGTAATCAAAACGTAAAGCAACAAAACGTTGTCTAGTACTAGGCTTCATGCCTTTTAATAAGTTTTGGTAACCTGGGTTATAAGAAACAACAAGCATAAATCCAGGCGCCGCCTCAAGTAACTCACCCGTTCGTTCCAAAGGTAAAACACGTCTATCATCAGCAAGAGGATGCAATACAACAGTAGTATCTTTACGCGCTTCTACCACTTCATCTAGATAACAAATCCCGCCTTCTCTTACCGCTTTAGTTAATGGACCATCTTGCCAATAAGTACCTTCTGGCCCAATTAAATGGCGACCAACTAAATCAGCTGCAGTTAAATCATCATGACAAGCTACTGTATATAATGGTTTGTTTAACTTTTCAGCCATATGGGCAATAAAGCGCGTTTTACCACAGCCAGTTGGTCCTTTTATTAGAACAGGTAATTGATGCTCAAAAGCATAATTGAACAAAGATACTTCATTATTTTGTTCTTGATAAAAAATTTCATTTGTTGACATATTGATTAACTTAAATCCTATAAATTTTCTTGTGGGTAAAATACCTTGCTCAACAGAATAGTACAAACGACAACGAACCTTTATTTGATAAAGATCATTGAAAAGAGACAAGTAATTACCGAGATAGAAATTATAACTTACCGTTTTACTATTAATATACAATTACTTTAGTTAAAATTAATATATACCTAACAAAACTGCTTTCAGTTTACATGGTCACAAAGGTCAAGTATGCACGCTATTTTAGAATATCTTCCCTTAATTATTTTTTTTATCGTCAATAAGTTTGCCGATATCTACTGGGCTACCGGCTCTTTGATCATCACTTCGGCTTTACAAATTTTATTGTATGTTGTTAAAAAAGAAAAAATACCTAATCGAAACTGGGTATTTTTCGGTTTAATTGTCGTCTTTGGTGGCCTTACTATCTTTTTACAAAATGATCTGTTTCTTAAGTGGAAAGTAACCATTATTAATGAACTCTTTGCCTGCGCACTCCTCATTAGTTATTACGGTTTTAAAAAGAATTTAATTAAACAATTTTTATCTGAATCATTAACATTACCTGAACCTGTTTGGGTTAAGCTAAACCTTGCTTGGGCAGCGCTTTTTGCCCTGTTAGGTGCGCTTAACTTGTACGTTGCTTTTAATTATGATTTAGAAACATGGGTTAACTTTAAAGTATTTGGATTAACTGGTTTAACATTTACTTTTGCTATTGGCTCTATTTTCGCTTTATATAAGTACCTTCCTCAAGAAACTGAGGAAGTAACCGAAATACTTGAAGAGAGTATTGAGATTACTTCTAGTGTGATTACTGAGTCACCTAAAGAGGCAAACTCAAAACCTAGTGATCTGTCTCTTATACACATCTCCGAGCCCACGAGACGTAGAGGAATCTCGTA
>CAJXUT010000154.1 GCA_913061365.1 uncultured Colwellia sp. | reverse complement strand
TGGGCTCGGAGATGTGTATAAGAGACAGCTGCTGAAGAAGTTTTACAAGAGCTAGCACTTGATTACCCGTTACCAAAGGTTATTTTAGAAAATCGTGGTCTGAGTAAATTAAAATCAACTTATACAGACAAATTACCGTTAATGGTTAGCCCAAAAACAGAGCGAGTGCATACTTCTTATCATCAAGCCGTAACTGCAACAGGGCGTTTATCGTCAACTGATCCAAACCTACAAAATATTCCAATTCGTTCGGAGCAGGGACGTAAAATACGCCAAGCGTTTATTGCCCCAACAAACTATAAAATTGTTGCCATTGATTACTCTCAAATTGAATTACGCATTATGGCACATTTATCTAATGATAAAGGCTTAGTAACAGCATTTAGTGAGGGGAAAGATATTCATCGTGCGACTGCTGCTGAGATTTTTGCTGTGGAACTTGATGAGGTGACTACTGATCAACGTCGTAGCGCTAAAGCAATTAATTTTGGCTTAATATATGGTATGTCAGCTTTTGGTTTAGCTAAGCAGCTGAATATTGGTCGTCATCAAGCACAAGAGTATCAAGATAAATACTTCCAACGTTATCCTGGTGTTTTAACGTATATGGAAGATACTCGTCAACAAGCGAGTGAACAGGGGTTTGTTGAAACTTTATTTGGTCGTCGATTGTATTTGCCTGACATTAAAGCTAAAAATGGTATGCGTAAAAAAGCGGCTGAACGTGCAGCGATTAATGCTCCGATGCAAGGCACAGCAGCAGATATTATTAAGAAAGCCATGCTAGCTGTAGCAGCATGGCTATCGGAACAAAATGATGATCGTGTTAAAATGACTATGCAAGTACACGATGAACTCATTTTTGAAATTCATCAAGATATAGTTGAGGAAACGACGGCTAAGCTGGTTGAGTTAATGAATAATGCGGTTGAACTCAGTGTGCCGTTAATTGCTGAAGCAGGGATGGGTGATAACTGGGATGAAGCTCATTAACTTGAGCTATTATCAATAGTAATGCAGTAGCATTGTAGTTGTTACAATGCTACCTACTAAGGAAGGATAATTTGACTTTTTCCGGTATTAACGTCTAGTTTTATTATCCCTTCTTGCTTAAGTGATTGAATGGCTAAATTGATCTTGTCTCGTATTTCATGACCCTTATGAGTATTTTGAAACACATAAAAGGCTTCTAAAACATCAATTGGTTGTTGTAAGTTATAGAAAATATTTTTGCTGTATCCTAATGTCTCTATTGCAGAAACTGTTGATGCACTATCACCTAAAATAGCATCCACTCTTCCCGATACAAGCTTTTTTATATTTTGTATATCGCTATTAACATACTGAATATTGATATTTTTATTTTCTTCAACTTGACCATAGCTATACCCTCTGACAGCACCTACTGTTAATCCCTCTAGATCAGACAATTGAGAAATAGACTGGCTACCTTCTCTGGTAAAAACAATAATTGATTTTAACCAAATGCTATCACTTACAATCACTTCTGATTTATCTTTTGGAATACTTTGCCATAACTCTGGAAAGTAGCCAATAAGCTTATTGCGCTTGAAGGAATGTTGAATTCTTCGTGTGGGCTCAATAATGAAATCAAGAGACAGTTGCGATCTGAGAATAACTTCATGGTGCAGCTTTACAAAAAGTCCTTCTTTTTTATTAATAATTAACCCGGGGATGTAGTAGCTACCGATTGTATTATCGGCTTTGGTGCTTGCTTGAGAGTTGAAAGGAAAACTTAGCATGAGAAAAACATAGAAAACAAAAAACGACTTCACAACGGGTTACCTTAGGGAAAAGCTAGATGAGATAAAAAAGCGGCATTATACAAAATTGTGAGTTTAATTTGAAAGTTTATATAGCGAAGTTAGTTCTTATATATTACACAAATCTTCCCTTTTGTGTGTTTAATGTTTTTTCTGCCAAACTATCATTAGTTTGGCAGTTTTTTCTTTTTCATAAGAATAAACTGAAGTTTATGCGTTGGAATAACGCTCTTTATTACCAAGCCAACGTTGAATTAGTGCTTGAGAAAACTCAGGGTACTGACGAGATAATAAATAAGCTTTTTGCTTAATTTCTGGAATAAGGTAGCCATCTCGTACTAAGTCGGCAATCTTTAATTCAGCTAGACCTGTTTGACGCGTACCAAGTAATTCACCAGGGCCTCGAATTTCTAAATCTTTCTCTGCAATAACAAAACCGTCATTACTTTCCCGCAATACAGCTAAACGTTTGGTTGCTGTTTTAGAGAGTGGCGCTTTGTATAATAATACACAATGTGAAGCAACAGACCCTCGACCCACGCGCCCACGTAACTGGTGTAATTGTGCTAAGCCTAAACGCTCAGGGTTTTCTATCACCATTAAACTTGCATTGGGTACATCAACACCTACTTCAATCACGGTTGTTGCGATTAGCAGGTGAATTTCACCCGACTTAAAACGATCCATAATTTCTTGTTTTTCAACCGCTTTCATTCGTCCATGAACTAAGCCTATTTTTAATTCAGGCAATTGTGCTTGTAAGTGTAGCGCTGTATCTTCTGCTGCTTGGCATTGCAAAACTTCTGATTCATCTATAAGTGTACATACCCAATAGGCTTGACGGTTGTCGTTGGTACAACCTTCTCTGATTCGTTCAATAACATTATCGCGGCGAGCATCGGGTAAAGCGATAGTATTAATGGGGGTACGTCCAGGTGGCAATTCGTCAATAACAGAAGTATCGAGATCTGCATAAGCCGTCATGGCTAAGGTGCGAGGAATAGGGGTGGCTGTCATGATTAATTGGTGAGGATAGTTATCATCAAAAACGCCCTTTTCTCGAAGTGATAGTCGTTGATGAACACCAAACTTATGCTGTTCATCAATGATAATGAGTACTAAGTTTTTAAAAATAACATCTGCTTGAAACAATGCATGGGTGCCAATAACCATTTGCATTTCGCCATTTGCAATGTGCTCTAGTGCTATACGACGGGCTTTGGCTTTTGTTTTACCAGCGAGCCAACCAACACTTATATCAAGTGGCGTAAACCAATTAGCAAAATTAATAGCGTGTTGTTCAGCTAATATCTCTGTTGGCGCCATTAACGCGACTTGATAACCTTGTTTGATGGCGCTAAGTGCTGCTAGTGCTGCTACAAGCGTTTTACCTGAGCCTACATCACCTTGTACTAAGCGCATCATCGGTTGAGACTTCGCTAAATCTTTTTTTATGTCTTTTACTACGCGTGTTTGTGCATTAGTGGGGGCAAAGGGTAGTGCTTTTAAAAATAGCTCTTCACATGAATGGTAATTATCAACTGCTTGATCGGGTGTTAATGACACCGCATGGTGAATATCACTATTTTGTCTGAGCTTAAGCATACTTAAGTTGTGAGCAAGCAACTCTTCTTTAATTAAGCGCAATTGTGCAGGGTGGCGGCCAAACTCAAGATCACTGGTTGACGCATCAGGAGGAGGGCGGTGAATAATGGCTAAAGCCTGTGCTAGTGAATATTGCTGATCGAATAAGTCAGCAGGTAACAACTCTTCTACTTGTCCACGTTGAAGCCTGATGAGGGCTTGATCTGTGATATTACGAAGTGATATTTGCTTTAATCCGTCAGTGGTTGGATAAACGGGTGTTAAGGTTTCTTCTGCTGGTGTTAAAGCGCGATCATCATCTAAAGAACGATATTCAGGGTGAACAATTTGAAAACCATTAGGTCCTCGTTTAATTTCTCCGTAACAGCGGATAGTTTGCCCTACGCTTAAGCTATTTTTTTGGCTAGCAGAAAAGCTGAAAAAGCATAATTGTACATTGCCAGTGCCATCGCTAACATTAACCACCATCATGCGGCGTTTACCGTGGGTAATTTGATTACTGGTTATTTCACCAATAATATTAGTATGCGTACCAACAATGCATTCGCGAATAGTAGAAATGCGTGTTCTGTCTTCATAACGAAGCGGTAAATGGAATAAGATATCTTGAACAGAAAACAAACTGAGCTTTTCTAGTCTTTTTGCCATACTCGGGCCAACACCTTTGAGTGTTGTAAGAGCGACTTGTGATAGCTTAGTTAATGCTTCCATAATTATTTTTGGCTAAAACGTTTATGAATTATTAATCGTCAAGGTGCTGCCAAGCACTTTTATCCATTTGCATTTTTTGCCACCATAGTTCATCAGCAACAATTTTCCCTTCTTCATCTATTGTAGGATAAGGCAAGCCTTTACGCTGACATGCTTCAGCAAAAATAGGATGGCCTCCTTCAAATAAAACACGTTGTCGGCGCTCATGACTTAGTGACGGCTTATCATACATGCCTGCTAACTGTCGTTGACGTTGTGCTTCGTATAGCACTACTGAGCAAGCTACTGAAACATTCAGCGATTGCACCATGCCAACCATAGGAACAACAATATCTTGATCTGCTAGTTCTAAGGCAATATCAGAGGTGCCGAATTTTTCTTGCCCTAAGATAATTGCTGTTGGTTTGGTGTAGTCAATCTCACGAAAGTCGACAGCAGTATCAGAGAGGTTAGTAACCAATACTTGCATTCCTTGAGCTTTTAAAGCGGCAATAGCATCAGTCGTTTTATGATAATTATGTACATCAATCCAGTTTTGGCTTCCTGCTGCGCTTCCACCTCGCACCTCTGCTTCTTCACTTTTCCAAACAGCATGGACATCACTAACGCCAATAGCATCACAAGTACGCACTACTGCGGCTAAATTATGGCTTTTATGTAACCCTTCCATACATACGGTAAGATCGGGCTGACGCTTATCAAGCATTGTATTGATGCGGTCTAGTCTTTTTGGAGTCATAGTTTTCTTTTGTTTTAATTTCGAAGTGGAGGCAAAACTTCCGGCGCAATAAACGCCGGAAGGAGAAGTACATTAGTCTACGTTTGGTAATTCCATCACGCCATCAATTTCAATTTCAACGTCTTTAGGTAGCTTTGATATTTGAATTGCTGCACGAGCAGGGTAAGGCTGTTGAAAATAGGTTGCCATGATTTCATTGACGATAGAAAAGTTGCTTAAATCAGTCATGAAAATATTTACTTTTACCATGTCATTAATAGAGCCACCAGCAGCAGAACATACAGCCGATAAATTTTTAAATACTTGTTCGGTTTGTTCAGCAAAACCACCTTCAACTACGGTCATTGTTTCAGGAACGAGTGGAATTTGTCCTGATAAATAAACGGTATTGTTAACTTTAACTGCTTGGCTGTAGGTGCCAATTGCACTAGGTGCTTGATCTGTAGAAATGATACTTTTCATTGTGATTCCTGTTGTGTAAATTTTTCTTCTTTGGGGGCAAGTAGCAAGCTACAAGTCACCATTTATTTATTACGGATGACGCGTTGTACATCAACCATTACTTTGATTTTTCTAATTATGTCAGCTAAGTGAATACGATCGCGACAGGTTATTTCCATATCAATAATATAAAGACCAGCTTCTTTCTCACCAGAGTTTAAAGTATGTACATTAGAGCCACACTTAGCTACCACATTGGTTAGTAGGGCTAGTGCGCCTTGATGATTGACAATCTCTACTCTTAGTTTGGCGATGAACTCTCTATCAATATCGCTATCCCATTTCACTGGGAACAAAGCACCGGGTTCATGCCCCTTGATGTTTCTACAGCCTTGTTGGTGAACCATTAACCCCTTACCAGGGCTTAAATAAGCCAATATAGAATCACCTGGAATTGGACGACAACACTTACCATAGCTCACTAACATACCTTCAGTACCCTTAATAGGCATCTTAGTTTTGTTATTGGTTGGCGTTAATTCACTGTCTTCTGTAAATTCATCGGTGAGTCGTCTTGCTATACCAATGCTTAGCGCATTGCCTAAACCAATATTGGTGAGTAAGTCATCAAAGTCTTCATTACCATTTTGTTGTATAACGGCATCGATTTTTTCCTGACTGATATCGTCAAGTGATACGCTACCTAAAGCGTGACTTAATAAACGTAACCCTAGGGCTTTTGATTCAGTCTTTTCACGACTACGCAAATAAGTTCTAATTTGTAAGCGTGCTTTTGCTGTTACTACAAAGTTAAGCCAAGTAGCATTAGGTCTTGCTGCGGCAGAAGTTACTACCTCAAGAGTTTGTCCTGAATCTAATGGTCTACTTAATGGGAAAGGCTTACGATCAACTTTTACCCCGACACATGAATTACCTACATCGGTGTGTACGGCATAGGCAAAATCTACGGCGGTAGCTCCTACCGGTAATTCAATAATACGTCCTTCAGGCGTAAATACGTATATCTCTTCTGGGAATAAATCAGATTTTACATTTTCAATAAATTCAAAAGATGAACCAGCGCTTTGTTGTAATTCAAGTAAGCTTTGCATCCAACGACGCGCTTTCATTTGCGCTGTTGTGTCGGCATTGCCGCCACCCTCTTTATACAACCAATGAGCTGCAACGCCTTTATCAGCCATTTGCTCCATATCTTGGGTTCTAATTTGTATTTCTACAGGGATCCCATGAGGGCCAATAAGTGAAGTATGTAATGAGCGATAGCCATTAGTTTTTGGGATGGCAATATAATCTTTGAAACGACCTTCTATTGGCTTATAAAGATTATGCATCGCGCCTAAAGCACGGTAGCAATCATCAATTTTATCACCTACGATCACGCGAAAAGCATAAATATCCATTACCTCATTGAACATTAGTTCTTTATTGAGCATTTTACGGTAAATAGAATACAGGTGTTTTTCTCTGCCTTGAATATCTGCACCAATATTACTTTCAGCTAAGCGTGATGTTATTTCTTCTTGAATGTTATTGATAATTGTTTTTCGATTACCTCGAGCGCTACCTACAGCTGATTTTAGAGCTCTAGAGCGCATTGGGTAAAGTGCTTGAAAACCAAGGAGTTCTAATTCATTTTTTATGTCATGAATACCAAGGCGGTTAGCGATTGGCGCATAAATCTCAAGTGTTTCACGGGCTATACGGCGACGTTTATCTGGGCGTAAAGCACCGAGAGTACGCATATTATGTGTTCTATCAGCTAATTTTATAAGAATAACGCGAATGTCTTGCACCATGGCTAAAACCATTTTGCGAAAGTTTTCCGCTTGCATTTCTTCTTTATTCTCGAATTTAAGCTTATCAAGTTTACTAACCCCTTCAACGAGCTCAGCAACGGTATGACCAAACAATTCGGCAAGTTCATCTTTAGTGACAGGGGTATCTTCGATAACGTCGTGCAATAGTGCAGCCATTAACGTTTCATGATCTAAGTTCATTTTGGCTAGGTTTATAGCCACAGCAACGGGGTGAGTTATGTAAGGGTCACCACTTGAGCGCATTTGACCATCATGGGCTTCTCTTGCGACAACATAGGCATGCTTGAGTAAATCAACCTGAACTTTTGATAGGTAAGTAGAGCTTAATTCTTTTAATGGTTCAAATAGATACACCTATCACTCCGAAAAAATGGTAAAAGACTAGAAAAAAAGGGATACATCCGATTAAATGACGCTTTTATGCTCAAGTGAATCGAGGATATGAGTATAGAATACGTGGCTTTGCGCTAAATGCAAAGTAATACTAATCAAATTAATTAAGTGATTTATTTATATTGTATAAGTAAATAATCGCATTGCTAAATTCGGTGTTACTAACACACTATTACTTGCTTGATTATCTTATCTCACTACATCATCGTTGTGATTTTTAACACAATAAAAAACGCGCAATGTGTATTCTATTTTATATGAGAATACACATTGCGCGTTTACAGGGTAGCGTAAGCGTAATTGCTTAGTTAACCTAATTCTTGTGTTTGATTACCAACGATTGCAGCAACTGCATCTAATTCTGCTGTGTCTTGCTGAATTTGTGATTGGCGATCTGATGTATCCATTACAGCATTAGTAATTAAGCCTGCTTCAATTTCACGCAAGGCTAATACAGTTGGCTTGTCATTTTCAACTTCGACCAAAGGGTCTTTACCACCCGTTGCAATTTGACGAGCACGACGTGATGCTACTAACACCAAATCAAAACGGTTACCGATTTTGTCTACGGCATCTTCAACAGTTACGCGAGCCATTTGGTCACTCCAAGTAAATTTTATAAAATAGCGCTGCATTTTACTGATCGATAAGTCATTTAGCAAGTAAAAGACCTAGTCCAAGTTAAAATCGTAGTGCTTTATAATGTTTATTTTCTAAATAAGTTAAATTCGTCTGTAAATAGACGACGTTTGCTAACAAATTAGCTCGTCTAACAAAACGCTATGTTGTGCTATTTGCTGGCTTCGCTTTAAACGTTGGTTATTAACTATGGTCGTTAAGTCAGCTAAAGCTTGTTTAAAGTCGTCATTAATAATGATGTAATCAAACTCTTGAAAATGCGAGCATTCACTTTGTGCTTTTGCCATTCTACCAGCAATAATTTCTTCGCTATCTTGTCCTCTTCCTCGAAGGCGTTCTTCTAGGGCTTGCTTTGAAGGCGGGCTGATAAAGATGGTGGTAACAGAAGGCTTCTTCATACGTACTTGCTGAGCACCTTGCCAGTCAATATCGAGAAAAACATCAATGCCTTGTGCAAGTTGATCATCTATTGCTGCTTCAGAAGTGCCATAGTAATTATCAAAAACTTCAGCAAATTCATAGAATGCATTTTTCTTAATTTGTTTTTTGAAGTTTTCGATAGAAACAAAGTGATAATGTTTGCCATCTTGTTCGCCTGGACGAGGATCTCGTGTGGTGTGCGAAACTGAAACTTGCATTGGTCGACTTGATTCTTGCTCTAGTAATGCATTAATCAGGCTAGATTTTCCAGCACCACTAGGGGCAGAAAGAATAAATAAATTACCCGGTACAGTCACAATAATTTCCTTGGTGTTGCAGCTTGGTCGTTAGCTATGTTCTTTTGAAATTTTTTTGATATGTTAATTGAATATTCCCCTGACATTCATTCAGGAGAATATTCATAACTGATTTACAGTACTTTCGCGATAGATTTCGCTAAGTAGTCAACATTGCTGTTAGCAATACCAGCAATACTCATACGGCTAGAACCAACCATGTAAATACCTGTCTCTTATACACATCTGACGCTGCCGACGAAGAGGATAG
>CAJXUT010000153.1 GCA_913061365.1 uncultured Colwellia sp. | reverse complement strand
GATCTACACTATCCTCTTCGTCGGCAGCGTCAGATGTGTATAAGAGACAGGTGTACAAGGGTGTGAAAATAATACTTTTTTAGCACCTTGTTCTATATGAGCTAAACCGTCAGCTTTACTACCAAACTTTCCTGTGCAGTCGAGTACTATATCAACCTTGTGTTCTTTCCAAGGTAAGCTTTCAATCTCTTCAAAATGATACAAAGCAATATCATTCTTTGTGATGTTATCCGTAAAAATAGATAAAACTTCATCGTGTTGTTCTACTTTAAAAGCAAAGCGTCCATGAGTTGTATCATATTTTAATAGGTGGGCAATACCGGTTGCAGGTGCGAGATCATTAATGGCAACGATATTGAAGTTTTCTGTTTGACCACTTTCATAAAGGGCTCGAACAATACTGCGACCAATACGGCCAAAACCATTTATGGCAATGTTTATCATAGTTTTATTTCTTGTAGATGATAAGCAGCAGGCAGAAAGCGTTGCTGCTTATCATGCTAATCTTACAATTGGTTAACTGTATTCACTACATTGTCAACGGTAAAGCCAAAGTGCTCAAGTAATACATTACCTGGTGCAGATTCACCAAATGTAGTCATACCAACAACAGCACCATTTAAGCCAACATATTTTGCCCAAAAGTCAACATGAGCAGCTTCAATAGCAACACGCTTAGTAACATTTGCAGGCAATACCGATGCTTTGTATTCGTTACTTTGCGCATCAAATACATTAGTTGATGGCATTGAAACAACACGTACATTTTTACCTTGTTCTGTTAGTACTTTAGCTGAGTCAATTGCTAAAGCAACTTCAGAACCTGTTGCAATTAAAATAACATCTGGCGTGCCAGCACAATCTTGTAAGATGTAACCACCTTTAGCGATATCATCTAATTGTGCAACTTCACGTTGCATTGCAGGAAGACCTTGACGAGAAAAAATCAATGCTGAAGGTGCTTTTTGATTTTGTACCGCAGCTTTCCAAGCAACAGCTGATTCTGTTGCATCACATGGACGCCATGTCGTTAAGTTTGGTGTTGTTCTTAAGTTAGTTAATTGCTCAATTGGCTGATGAGTTGGACCATCTTCACCTTGACCAATAGAGTCATGTGTATAAACAAAGATATTTTGAATTCCCATCAATGCTGACATACGTACAGCATTACGCGCATATTCCATAAACATCATGAAGGTTGCGCCGTAGTTGATGAAACCACCATGAAGGGAAATACCGTTCATAATGCCGCTCATACCAAATTCACGTACACCGTAGAAAATGTAGTTACCAGCAGCGTCAGTTTCAATACCTTTTGAGCCAGACCAAAGTGTTAAGTTTGAGCCCGCTAAATCGGCAGAACCACCTAACATTTCAGGTAATACTTTACCAAAAGCTTCAATCGTATTTTGTGAAGCTTTACGTGATGCAATATTTTGACTGCTTTCATGACATTCTTGAATAAAAGCATTGGCTTTATCTTCAAAGTCTTGTGGTAATTCACCTTTAAGAACACGACGTTCGTATTCAGCAGAAAGTTCAGGGTAAGCGCTTTGGTATGCAGCAAATTTTTCATTCCAACTTACTTGAACCGCAGCACCTTTTTCTTTTTGATCCCATTGAGAATAAACATTTTCAGGTACTTCAAATGGTGCATGAGACCAGTTTAAAAATTCACGTGTAGCAGCAATTTCATCATCACCTAATGGAGCGCCATGACAATCATGTGTACCTGATTTGTTTGGAGAACCAAAACCAATGATTGTTTTACAGCAAATCATGCTTGGCTTATCTGTTACTGATTTAGCTTCTACAATAGCGGCTGCAATAGCTTCAGAGTCATGACCATCAACACTAATTACATGCCAACCGTATGATTCAAAACGTTGTGGGGTATTATCCGTAAACCAACCTTCAACATGACCATCAATAGAAATACCATTGTCATCCCAAAAAGTGATTAACTTACCTAAGCCTAGTGTACCGGCTAATGAACAAGCTTCATGAGAAATACCTTCCATTAAACAACCATCGCCTAAGAAACAATAGGTAAAGTGGTCAACAATATCGTGGTTTTCACGGTTAAACTGTGCGGCTAATGTTTTTTCAGCAATTGCCATACCTACCGCATTTGAAATACCAGCACCAAGTGGCCCTGTTGTTGTTTCAACGCCTGGGGTATAACCGTATTCAGGGTGACCTGGAGTTTTAGAATGTAGTTGACGGAAATTCTTTAGGTCGTCAATTGATAAATCATAACCTGATAAATGCAGTAGTGAATAAATAAGCATTGAACCATGGCCATTTGAAAGGATAAAACGGTCACGGTCAGCCCAGTTAGGATCACTTGGGTTGTGTTTTAAGAAATCACGCCATAAAACTTCAGCGATATCCGCCATCCCCATTGGGGCACCAGGGTGTCCTGATTTTGCTTTTTGTACTGCATCCATGCTTAAAACACGAATTGCATTCGCTAGTTCTTGACGCGATGACATATTTGCTCCAGATCTATTTTTTAATGATAATGTTTATACTAGCTTCACTCGACGAGGTCTTTCCTATTGAAATGAGTACGACCAAGTGGCGCGAGTAACTATAATTTAATTGCGCGTATTTTCCACTACCACAGGGTATAGCGCAAATTAATTCTCATTATTTTTTATATTTTTAATAGTTTTTTTTTATATATAGCCAAACTCTTTTTAGAGATAAGTATGAGGTAGTAGTAAGTTAACTTTAATAAGGTTCAATTTTTATACGAATAGCTGTTTTATAAAGTAAAGACGTTTTTAATAAAGCGATTTATGCTGTTATGTTTAACATATTGGTTTATTGATGTTTTATGTGTCTATATATAAACAGGGATATTGTTGATTGGTTTGAGGGAAGGTTGTAAATAGTGCTAGTATCGACTAAGTAGCTAAACCTTTACTCTTTGAGTTGTTCAATAATTTAATACGAAATACTTCGATAAAATGAAAAAATCACTTCAACAATTCTTTTTAACTTTTGCTATTTATTTATGTGCGTGTATTTGCACTGTCATTTTTGTGACACCTTATTCTTTTACTAGTTTTATAGGGCCAGCAGCAGGCATTACAACGGCTTTAGTTATTGCTTTTGGAACGAGTGCATTCTTAGGCATTACGGTTGCTACAATATCTTTTTGTTTCTATTTATCTATCTCATTAAGCCTTCAGATAGAATTATCTATGGTTATTATCGTTTTATTGGCTATTTTACTGCAAGGTTATTGGGCAAAGCAGTTAACATTGAAAGAAACCAACAAGCAAAACTGGTTGAGATCTAGGCAACATTTATTATTATTTCTATTCAAAATAGGGCCAATAATCTCATTAGTTGCTGCTTTCGCTGTGTTGGTAGTTGTTATATTGGAAAGTAAAACGTTAGATAATAATCTGTTTTTTACTTTTGTGAGTGGTTGGTCAGGCAGTGTGTTATTTTCAATTTTTATCACACCAATATTACTACTAACTCAAGGCTCTCAACAGTTAAATTTACCTAAACGTATTTTCATTATAATCTCTTCAATTCTGGCCTTTATTGCTATCGGTTTACTTTTTAAACTTTCTCAAAATTTTCAACAACATGAACGTTTTGATGCTTTTACGCAAGTTCAAAGTAGAATACTCCAAGGAATTAGAAAAGAAATAGACATAACAATTTCTGAATTAAATAGTTTATCTGCATTTATGCAAGCAAATGAGAATGTTAATTCAAAAAACTTTAAAGTTTTTGCAAAACAAATATTTCAAGCGAACTCAAGTATAAGGGCTCTTGAGTGGGCTCCTATTGTTCATCATAAAAATAGAGAAGGTTTTGAAATAAAATATAATAATATTTTAGAAAAAGGTCTAACAGGAGGAATACATAAAGCACAAAGCAGAACTCACTATGCTCCAATACGTTACGTTTATCCTTATCAAAGTAATGAACCCATTATAGGTTTGGATGTGTTGACCAATTCTAAGCATATTATTTCAATGGATGAGGTTGTTAGTAGTAAGCAGATTATTGCAAGTGCTCCAATTAATTTGATTCAAGAGGAGCATGCTGGCATAGGTATACTTTTTGTTGCAGCAGTTTATTCAGATTCACAAGAGCGTTTGGCTAATGTAAAAGCAGAAGAGTCAGAAAATTTGCTTGGGTTCGTTATAGCAGTAGTGCAACTTAACGAGTTCTTTCAGTATATAACTTCCTCTCAAGCAGTGAAAATAGATCTGTTCATTGAAGATATTACATCAGAAGCTCCTTTTATACTTTTTGGACATCAGATCGATAATAGCTATCGCCATGTTGAAAGTACTGAGTTACATGTTAATTCTCGTCAGTGGAAAATTAGTTTGGCTGAACAAAAGCCATGGCAGTTACAGCAAAAAAATTGGTATATGTGGGGGATTTTATTTGGCTCCACCTTAGGAGGAATACTTTTTCAGTTGTTCATTTTGATGATGGCCGTGTATTCCAATGAGCTAAATGCTCAAATTGTGAGAAAAACACGTGAGCTGATTATTGCTAATGAACAATCAGAACAAAAAAATGTAGCAAAAACTAATTTTTTACACGCATTAAGTGAAGAGTTGCAAACACCGTTAGCGGCTATTAAAGGCTTTTGCCAACAGTTATCCAAAGCAGATAAACAACAAGAAAGTAAAATAATTAACAACATTGAATTAGCGCAAGATAATATGGAAAAATTGCTACGTCTTGTGAGTGACTCATCTGCTTTTGAATCAGAAGAATTGAATATTAATAATAAACTATTTGATTTTTATAGTTTTATGGGACGTATTGAAAATATGCTTTTAGCTAAGCAGTCGTCGACAGATATGACATCCCAGTCAGAAAGAAGTATTTCTTTTGTTATTCATTCAGAGGTGCCAAATTTTATTCATAGCGATGAGTTAAAAATTCAACGGTTACTGATAGCACTATGTGAAAGTACATTTGAGCTGTTTAATAGTAAAAAAATGAAATTAACGGTGAAAGTTCATAATCATCATTTAGGTAAAGCAACGCTTCTATTTATTTTTACGCACGATGAAATTGATGCTACGAATGAAATAGCACCGTTTGATCACTTTCTTAACGGCAAAATAGACTTATTTAACATGCAAATGGCCTTGGCTAAAAAGGTTTCTCAGACAATGAAAGGTGATATAAATTTAGCTATATCCGAATCAGGCGAAAGGGTTTTAACAGCTTCAATTAACATTTCAATCTCTGTAGATGAATTGCAATGATGTTAATTTTTGTATGTTGTTGATGAAACACATGATAAGTAATAATATCACTTGAATTGTCATCATAAATGGTTTATTTTTTAGGCAGATTGTACTTTTCTTTAATAAAGTCAAATATTCAACTTTTAGAAAGAATGTTTTAAATGCAATCAACTAAAATTAGGTAAACAAAATGAGTAAGTCATCCCCTAGAGGATTAAAGCTGACAACAGTTATTATTGCAGTATTAATAATGGCAGTTTCAGCGATATTGAGTAATACCTCAGTAGCTGATGACATGGAAGTAAAAACAGCACAATCAGAATAATAATTTCATCATTGATTTATTGACTGGAAATTCAAGCCGTATACTTAGTAAAGAGTATACGGCTTTTTCTTTTCTAGTTAAGCTACCAAAGAAAATACAGGCTACAAAAGATGATAAACCCATGTTGCTTGCAGAAGACAGCTAAAGGCACGTTATCACTTTTGTTCACTATTAGCTGTAAAGCTCAGTAGAGTTTCACCATTAATTGATGGTTAAAAAGGGAGAAAATATGTCGAACCAAGTGATCCTTCCAAGAATTCTCCAGATAGGAGCGGGAGCTAGTCAAGAAATTGCGAATATTCTAGTTAGTCTACATTGTCGTAAACCACTGATCGTCACTGATAAAATGATGGTAGAGTTGGGGTATGTTAGCAAAGTTGTTATGACGTTAGAAAAGCAGAATATATTTTGTGAAATATTTGATCAAACAGTGCCAGAGCCGACAGTCAGTTCAATTATGGCTGGTGTAAACCAAGTACGCGACGGTGACTATGACATTATTATTGCTATTGGTGGAGGAAGTCCAATTGATAGTGCCAAGGCAATCGCTATCATGGGAAAATATGGCGGTAAGATGCAAGACTATAAATTTCCTCGTCAAGTTAATGAATTAGGATTGCCACTTATTGCTATTCCAACAACAGCAGGAACAGGCTCAGAAGTAACTCGTTTCACTATTATCACAGACGATGAAGCGGATGAAAAAATGCTTTGTTGTGGCTTAGGCTTCATGCCTGTTGCGGCTTTAGTTGACTATAATTTAACGTTAAGTTTACCACCACGAATTAGCGCAGACACAGGTATTGATGCATTAACTCACGCAATGGAAGCTTATGTTAGTCAAAAGGCTAATTCGTATAGTGATTGTCAGGCAATAGCAGCGATGAGATTAATTGGTCCAAATTTACGAAAGGCCTATCATGATGGTAGCGACTGTAAAGCTCGCGAAGCAATGATGCTAGGTTCAACTTTAGCAGGAATTGCTTTTTCCAATGCGTCTGTTGCATTAGTACATGGAATGAGCAGACCAATAGGTGCTTTTTTTCATGTTCCCCATGGTCTTTCAAATGCGATGCTTTTACCTAGTGTCACTGAGTTTTCTATTAGTTCGGCACCAAATAAATATGCTGATTGTGCTAGAGCTATGGGAGTAGCAAATGAGCAAGACTCAGTAGAAGAGGCTAATAGAAAGTTACTTCAAGAACTTCGAGAATTAAATGAAGAATTATCGGTACCCACACCACAACAATATGGCATAGAGCACGCTAAGTTTAGCTCTTTACTTGGTGAAATGGCTGAGCAAGCGATTAGCTCAGGATCGCCTAATAATAACCCACGTATACCCAGTAAAGATGAAATTATTGCAATATATAAAATATTGTGGGCTTAATGTTTTATAGCTTATAAAAGCAATATTTCTTTGTATTACTCATAATCGTTCTGTATGAGTAAGCTAATTATCTCTTTTGGTACTTAGTTAATTTATTGTTTGCTCTATATTTATGGTGCAATAGTTAACTATCAATAGTCAGCTGAATTAGGTTAGATAAACCAAAATAGGATAATTGATATTATGTTTAAGTCTAGTGATCTAGTCAGCGAGACTAAGTCCATAACCAATAATTTTGGTATTAAAATGACGCCGATATTTTTTGTTTGGTTATGGAGCACTGGCTTTATTGGAGCTAAATATGGCTTACCTTATGCTGAGCCTTTTATTTTGCTGCTTTATCGCATGCTTATTACTTTGCTTTGTCTTGGCTTTTTAGCGTATTGGTTAAAGTCAAAGTGGCCATCATTACGATCTACTTTTCATATGCTTGTTAGCGGTCTGTTGATCCATGGTTTTTATTTAGGCGGTGTTTTTTATGCTATTGACGGAGATATGCCGGCGGGGTTGGTATCTCTTATTGTTGGTTTACAGCCACTTATTACCGCATTAGCAGCAATTGTTATACTAAAGGAACGTATCACCACTTATCAATGGTTAGGTCTATTACTGGGTTTGATTGGTATTGGTTTAGTACTATTTGAAAAACTTGGCGGTGCTGGGCAGTTACCAGATTTTTCACTATGGACACTAGGTTGGGCTACTTTCGCATTGCTAGGAATCTCATTTGGTACGATTTATCAAAAACGTTTCGGTAATAATATTGACCTCATTTCAGGAACTTTTATTCAGTACTGTGCGGCAACAGTATTTTTTGCTTTGGGAACATTTCTATTTGAGTCGCAAGAAGTTAATTGGACAACTCAGTTAGTACTTGCCGTAGGCTGGTTGGTATTAGGCTTATCTATAGGTGCTATCTTATTATTGATGCGATTGATTAGTAGGGGAGCTGCTTCTGAAGTGGCAAGCTTATTTTATTTAGTGCCGCCTGTAACTGCACTTGAAGCCTATATATTATTTGATGAAAAATTTGAATTTTTAGCATTATGTGGCGGTGTAATGTCTGTTTCGGGAGTTGCATTAGTATTGATGGCAAAACGAAGTAGTGGTAAATAGTACGTAGATTTTTACACCACCAAAACAATAATAAGCCTTCAATAATAAGAATTAGTATCCTAATTTGGTGATGAGCTATTACGTGTGTAAGTTTCATATTTGGAAATTAAGGAATTTGAATGTTAGCTGTTATTTTAGAATTTGATGTGATTGAAGGGCAGGAAAATGATTTCAGAGCTGCTTGGGTTGAAACAACAGAAGTTATTTATCATAATTTTGGTGGGTTAGGATCTAGGTTGCATAAGTCTGATGATGGAAAGTTTATTGCTTATGCTCAATGGCCAGACTTAAATGTATATGAGAGTGATCACAATTGGAGTGCTGATACTAATAATGCACGAGAGCGTATGAGAGCGACTCTTAAAACTGGACAACCAAGGGTTTTACATAAACTCTTAGTTGATACAGATTTATTAAAAAATAACTAATCCTGATTTACCCCTTATTGATAGCTGAATTAGAGTAAGCATCAATAATCAATAATGCTGATTTTTTCGCTTTCTCGGCGATATGACAATCTTCCTGTACAGCGGCAATAGTAATAGCCCCTTCTTTTAATAGCTGTATGCTGTCTGTGATCAGTTCAAGATGGTGCGGTTGGATATTTAGCTCACTAACTTGAGTCTTAATAAAACGTCTTATTTCAGTTTTATGTGCTACACAAACCTGGTTAATTTTAGTGGATGGATCACCAAACTCTGCACTTGTATTAATAAAAAAGCATCCTCTAAATAGTTGAAAATGACATACTCTATTATTAAACCAATCATCAAGGGCATCAAATAACGCATGAATTCTTTCTATGCCTTTAGGCGCCTCATTTACGCGCTCATATAGCCAATTTCTATATTGTACATCTCGAAATGTAAGCGTGGCTTCAATCAATTCTTCTTTACTTTGAAAATGGTTGTAAAGTGTTTTTTTTGCTATGCCAGACACTTCTAATATTTTATTAATACCGACAGCATGAATGCCATTGTAATAAAAAAGTTCAAAAGCGGTTGTTATCAGCTGATTTTTTTTTGTTGTCATTTTGCCTCCTGATTTAAATCTATATTGACAAAAGTAGACCTATTTGTCTACTATGTGTTTTTGTAGACAATATTGTCTACTTTCTGTCTCTTATACACATCTCCGAGCCCACGAGACGTAGAGGAATCTCGT
>CAJXUT010000152.1 GCA_913061365.1 uncultured Colwellia sp. | reverse complement strand
ACGAGATTCCTCTACGTCTCGTGGGCTCGGAGATGTGTATAAGAGACAGTTAATAGATAATGAAGAAAATATTCATCACCTAAAAAGTGTTATTAAGTGATGAGTAAATTATATAAATCAATTTCGAAGGTAACTTATGATAAAAGTTGGACGGACAACAGAAGTAGATAATTTCCTTTCCAATCATCCAGAAGTTGAGGCTGTAGATGTCCTTATTTCTGATCTTGTTGGTTTTTCACGAGGTAAACGTATTGAAAAAAGTAGTTTAGAAAAACTTTATACAGGTGGCTTGAATATGCCTGCGACAATTTTTTCTATGAATGTTTTAGGTGAAACTATTGAAGAATGCGGACTTGGGCAAGATATTGGTGAGCCAGATATGGTGTGTAAACCTATTGCCAATACACTGCATATGGCTTCTTGGCATGAACGTCCAATAGCACAAGTGTTAATGAGCATGTTTAATCATGACGGAACGCCATTTTTTGCAGATCCACGCAACATACTGAGTAATGTAGTGGAACAATTGGCGGCAATAAACTTATTTCCTGTGGTTGCGGTTGAATTAGAATTTTATCTACTGGATAAAAATAAAGACGAAAATGGCAACTTACAAGCACCAATCTCACCTAAAACAGGTAAGCGAGATGAGCATACTCAAGTTTATTCTGTTGATACGTTAAATGATTACAGCGCCTTACTAGATGATATTAACCGTGTTTGTATTGAACAAAATGTTCCTGCAGATACTGCTGTAGCTGAATGTGCCCCCGGGCAATTTGAAATAAACCTGAAACATGAAGCGGATCCATTAGCAGCATGTGATAACGCTATTTTATTAAAACGTATAATAAAAACGGTTGCTGATAAACATAACTTTGATGCGACATTCATGGCTAAGCCTTACTCAAATGAAGCGGGCAGTGGCATGCATGTTCATGCAAGTTTGTTAGATGACAAAGGTAACAATGTTTTTGCTGACGAAGATAACGATTATAACGAAACATTAGAACATGCTATTGGCGGCCTGCTAGAACTCATGCCTGCCTCTATGTCGCTATTATGCCCTAATGTAAATTCTTACCGTCGATTTATGCCGGGCTATTATGTGGCTATGGCAAAAAATTGGGGACTAGATAACCGAACGGTTGCACTTCGTCTACCTAAAGGACATAAAAATGCAACACGCATAGAGCACAGAGTTTCCGGAGCTGATGCTAATCCATACTTAGTTATGACGGTAATTTTAGCCTCAATTCATTATGGAATAACGAATGAAATCGCACCAATAGCACCAACAGTAGGAAATGCCTTTGATGAAGATAGTGAGGCACTACCGCTGAAATTAGATAGAGCACTCGCAGAGTTAGATAAAGATGAAGTATTGACAAGCTATTTAGGTAGTGAATTCACTAAAAATTATCACACGGTTAAAGAAAAAGAATTAGAACAATTTGATATGCATATTAGTGAATTAGAAATTAAGTGGTACTTATCTAATAGTTAAGAAAATAGTTAATAAATTAAAAGTTTTAGAGGAAAGTTATGAATCATGTATCTCACACCGGCTCTTATTATGCAGCAAGTGCTAATGATAAAGTGCAGAGACCAAAGCTAACAGAAGATATTACTGCTGATATATGTGTAGTTGGCTCAGGCTTTACTGGATTATCAAGCGCATTACATTTGGCTGAAAAAGGTTATAAAGTAGTTGTTGTTGAAGCAAGTCGTATAGGTTTTGGTGCTTCAGGGAGAAATGGCGGCCAACTTGTTAATAGTTACAGCCGAGATATGGATTTTATCGAGCGTTATTATGGCCATAACGTTAGCTCTGAAATGGGAAAAATGGCATTTGAAGGTAGTAGAATCATTAAACGTTTCATTAATGACTATGACATTCAATGTGATTTAAAACCTGGTGGCGTCTTTGCTGCTTGTAATAATAAGCAGTTAGACGAGATGGCTGCTAAGCAAAAGCTTTGGATTGAACATGGCCACAGTGACACAGAGCTATTAAGTGCAAGTGATATTCAAAAACATGTTGGTACAGATCGTTATGTGGGTGGATTACTAGATAATACGGGTGGTCATATTCATCCGTTAAACTTGGCCTTGGGTGAAGCAGCGGCATTTGAAAAGCTAGGTGGGGTCATTTACGAAGATAGTCCTGTGGTTGATATACGCCATGGTAAAAAAGCGTTAATTAGAACAGATTCAGGCAGTGTTGCTGCGGATTTTGTTGTCGTAGCAGGTAACGCTTATCTGGAAGGACTTTTACCTAAGCAGCAAAAGAAGTCTATGCCATGTGGTACGCAAATTATTACAACAGAAGTACTACCTGAAGAGATGCAGAAACAATTATTACCAACAGATGTTTGCGTAGAAGATTGTAATTATTTATTAGATTATTTTCGTTTATCAGGAGATGGTCGTTTAATCTATGGTGGTGGAACGACCTATGGTGCGCGTGAACCATCAAAAATTGAATCAATTATTTTACCTAAAATGTTGAAAACATTTCCTCAACTTAAAAATGTAAAAATTGATTATGCATGGACAGGTAATTTCTTATTAACCTTAATGCGTTTACCACAATTTGGACGTATCAATGATAATGTATATTATGCGCAGGGTTATAGTGGTCATGGTGTTACTTCAACTCATTTAGCAGGTAAAGTCATTGCTGATGCTATTGCCGGTCAGGCAGAGCGTTTCGATGTGTTTGCTGGCTTGCCTCAATACCCATTTCCTGGAGGAAGACTGCTAAGAATACCTTATATCTCTACAGGCGCTTGGTATTACACTATGCGCGATAAGCTAGGTATCTAAGCTTATTTATTTAACGGATATACAAACTGGATAAACAAAAAAGCTAACAATCAATTGTTAGCTTTTTTTATGGTAAATTTATGACTTATTGACTAATGAGATTAGGGACTATTGATCTTTTGAAATTACTTTTACAGCTGTTTGTTCTGTATTTATATAAGGCAAAGTCTTTGTTATACGATGATTCAATACGATATGCGCTTGCATTACATAATAAGTTACATCTATATAGCGACACAGAAAAAGGCTATAACGTAGTAAAAGTGACTAAAACGCTTTACGTTTTATTGAGTACTATTTGCTTGGAATAACTAGGTTATACACTACTAACGGTAATTAAAGCGTTTTTATCTCGAATAAATTTAACTGCGAAAGATTAATATCTAGCCGTTTAAAACTTAAATCGTCCTATTAGCTGCTCTTGATTTTGTCCTGATAGCAATAACTCTTCGCTTACTTTTAAGGTTTGTTGTGCACCTTCTAAAAGCTCATCAGAGGTAGTATTTATGTCTTGTAAAGTACTACTGATATCTTCTGATACATGACTTTGTTCTTCGGCAGAAGAAGCAATATTAACTGCCATATCAGTCATAGTTGTCACTTCTTGTTCAATAACTTCAAACACAGCTTGGGTTTCCAGCGCTTGTTCCGTACAAGCTTCGGCTCTTTTTACATTTTCACTGATGGTTGTAACCATCTCTTTGGTGGAAACTTGTAGTTCATTAATAACCACTTCAATTTCAAATACCGAGCTAGCTGTTCTACCTGCTAGTGCTCTTACTTCATCGGCAACAACAGCAAAACCTCGTCCTAAATCACCGGCTCTGGCAGCTTCTATAGCTGCATTTAAAGCCAACAAATTAGTTTGCTCGGCAACTGATTTAATCACGTTAAGCACATTAACAATGTTATCACTATTACTGGAAAGTTTATCAACTTGTGCGTTTGAATACTTCATTTGCTCTGCTAGTTTTGAAATCGTATTGGTGGTTTGCTTTAACTTGAAAATACCATTCGAGGCTGCACTTTTAACCTCTCTTGTCGCATCCGCGGTTGATTCGGCATTTTGTGCAACCCCAATGGAGGTTTGCGACATTTCTTCTGCTGCAGTCGCAACCATTTCAATCATTAGCTGCTGATTTGCTAATTGTGAGTTTGTTGTTGCGGACAATGCTTTACCCGTTTCAGAAGCTGAAAAAGTAGTGTTAACGCCTGTTGAAAATTGACTAACAATGTTTGCTAGCCCACTGACAAACTGGTTAAATGAACGGGCAAGTTGCCCCGTTTCATCTTTTGAATTAATGTTTATTCGTTGGGTTAAATCTGCATCACCACTGGCAATTTGTTTTAAGGCCGCTGCTACAGCTCTTAACGGAGTCGTTAATTTTTCAGCAATGAAAAAGATAATAATACTACCGATGATTAAAACCAATAAACTCATGTAAAGCACACTGGTTAACTGTTCTTCGGTACCTTCATCTAACACCAACATGGTTTGGTTAACTTCATCGCTGATATATTGTTTAGGGATTTCAGTAAAAATACTCCACTTAGCTATGCTTCCTAAATTGATGTGCTTTACTAAAGTGAAGCTATGTTCGTTCTCATTGGTACCTTCCAGTAATTCGGTATGACTAATAACGTCAGAGAATAGTGCTCCTTGATTGGTAGTATTCTTAGAGTCTGCTATTACTGACTCGTCTTCAGATATGATCAACACGCGGCTATTGCCATCAGCAATTTTAGCAGAGAAGGCTTGTGCTTTTGTTTGAATGTCAGATAAGGCAATATCAATTCCAACAACCCCAACGATCTTTCCATTGAATTTAATTGGCATCGCGACTGATGTCATCAAGGTACTTTTACCATCAACTTTGTCAATGTAGGGTTCTAATAAACAATTATTTTGTTGTTCAATGGGGCAAGTAAACCAAGAGTTATAAGGTTGGCCTGTTGAATTAGGCCTTGTATCGTTAATCATCTCCTCAGGCATTATCTCTTCAATAGCTTTGCCTTGTTCATTACGAGCCCAGTAAACAGCGAATCTACCTACTTCATTGCTTGCTATATCGTCAGCACCTTTATTTTCTTCATCTGCACCATCAAGAGCATTGGGAAGAAAGACAGCATAAACACCAAGGGCTGATTGATTACTTTCAATAGCACTTTTGATATACATATTTAGAATATGGCGAACATCTTCAGTCGCTAAAAAAAGCGAGCGAAATTGTTGTCGTAAAAATGCAATGTCATTTGAAAGACGATTAGCCTCACTGATAACTTGGCCAAAAAAAGCTTCATTTCTTGCTGCTTCGGCATCTGCGGAAATAACCATAGGCATTAAACTGTTTTCTTTAACTTTAGGCTTAAGGTAGCTAGATAAAGAGGTTGCTGTTTTATCAATAGAGACAGAGGAGACAATAAGTAATGAGACTATCGTTATAATGAGTAGTAGTAGTGTGGAAAAAATAATTTTGGTTTTTACAGATTTATACATATAAAGGCTCTCTGTGGAAATAAAAAAGGTTGTAAAGTAAAACGATACAACCTTGATAATGATGAGTTAAAAGAGAAAATACTTAGAGAGCGTTCTCTTTCTTTCTCATTTGCCACATTGCAGATACGACACCAATAGCGACTATTAAAATCATGATGGTTGCTAATGCGTTGACTTCAGGGGTTACGCCTAATCTTATCTTAGAAAAAATAACCATCGGCAGGGTGCTATTACCAGGGCCAGAAACAAAGCTTGCGATAACTAAGTCATCTAACGACATAGTAAAGGCTAGTAACCAGCCTGAAATAATCGCAGGCGATATAATAGGTAATGTAATTAGGAAGAATAAACTATGAGGCTTCGCCCCTAAATCCATAGCGGCTTCTTCTAAAGAATCATCCATTTGCGCTAAGCGAGACTGCACAATAACGGCAACGTAAGCCATACAAAATGTGGTATGGGCGATAATAATAGTGGTAATACCTCGGCCTGCTGGCCAGCCAATAAGGCTTTCTAATGAGACAAACAGCAATAGTAACGATAAGCCAGTGATAACTTCAGGCATTATAAGCGGAGCACTTACCCAGCCTGACACAATTAACTTACCCGGAAACCTACCCATTCTACTCAGTACATAGCCTGCCAGCACACCAAGAATTACTGAAAGCGTTGCGGTTATAAAGGCAACGTTCAAGCTAACTAATGCGGCATCAATAATTTGTTGGTTATTAAATAATTCAACATACCATTTTATAGACCAACCACCCCATACTGTCACAAGTTTAGATTTATTAAAGCTATAAATAATTAGTGAAATTATTGGCGCATAGAGAAATATAAACCCAAGTAGCGATGAAATTGATAAAAACTTTGAATTTCTAGTCATTATGCTTCCCCTTCTTTTTTGCCATTACGTAAAAACATAATAGGAACCACTAAAATAACTAGCATCATCGTTGCAACAGCTGAAGCCATTGGCCAGTCTCTATTTAGGAAAAACTCATCCCAAAGCACTCGTCCAATCATTAAGGTATCAGAAGCACCTAATAGTGCAGGAATAACAAATTCACCAACTGCAGGTATAAATACTAATAAACAACCCGCTAAGATACCCGGCATAGACAAGGGTAATGTCACTAAGAAAAAGGCTTTAACAGGCCCAGCCCCAAGATCCTTTGCCGCTTCAATTAAACTACCATCTAGTTTTTCTAGCGTGGTGTATAAAGGGAGAATCATAAAAGGTAGATAGGTATAAACAATACCGATGTAAACGGCAAAATCTGTTTGTAGCATTTGTAGCGGTTGGTCAATAATGCCAATGGCTTGAAGAAACTCGTTTACAATACCATTCTTTTTAAGGAAGCCCATCCATGCATAGACCCTTAATAAGAAAGAAGTCCAAAAAGGTAAAATAACCAGTGTTAGAAGTAATGTTCGTGTAGAGCCAGATTTACTTGCGATAAAGTAGGCCATAGGAAAGCCAATAATTAACGTAAAAAACGTTGATACCGCCGCTATTTTTACTGAGCTTAAATAAGCATCTAAGTAAAAAGTGTCTTCAAATAAATATAAATAGTTTCCTAGTTTTAATTTTATATCAATAATGGCATCGTCAACATTCCATGAAAACATATCGGTATAAGGAGGAATCGCAATAGCCGATTCAGCCAATGATATTTTGAAAACAACAACAAAAGGAATAAAGAAAAATAAGGCTAGCCAAAATGAAGGGATAGAAATAACGGCCCATCTTCCCCAGCGAATTTTTCTTAATAAACTAAATCGAGTTTTGACTGTGTCATAGCGACCAAGCCAAAAAGTTCCGGTTACTTTACTCATGATGTTAATACCACGCTGCTGTCGTAATCCCAAGCAAGGTATACAAAATCGTCCCAAGTTAATGGATTGCGGTTTTCTCTTACAAGATTAGGTAAGGTGACACGTACAATAGCGCCACTTTCTAACTTAATTCTAAAGATCGAAAGATTACCCATATAAGCAATATCGATAATTTGACCGTGTAAACAGTTAAATTCTTGATCCGGTTTTTTTCTACTAACTTTCATTTTTTCAGGACGAATAGCAACCGTTACTTTTTGATTAGGTGCACAGCTAATTCCATGGTTTACATAGAAGTTACATCCCGCTTCTTTGGATTTTATTTTAACGTGCTCAACTTCATCTTCATAAACACGACCTTCGAATAAGTTGATAGAGCCAATAAACTCAGCAACAAAGCGACTACTTGGGTATTCATACACATCACGAGGTTCATCAACTTGGGTAATTACACCGTTACCCATAACACCAATGCGTGAAGCAAGTGTCATTGCTTCTTCTTGATCATGAGTTACTACAACAAAAGTAACACCTAATTTATCTTGAATATTAACCAGTTCAAATTGCGTTTCTTCTCGAAGCTTTTTATCTAATGCACCTAATGGTTCATCAAGTAAAAGTAATTTTGGTCGTTTAATTAATGCTCTAGCTAAGGCGACACGTTGACGTTGTCCACCAGATAGCTGATCAGGTTTTCTATCTGCAAATTGTTCTATTTGCATCATCGTTAGCATTTCAGCAACACGCTGATCAATTTCTTTTTTAGGCACTTTGTCTCGTTTCAAACCAAAGGCTATATTTTTAGCAACAGACATGTGAGGAAATAACGCATATGACTGAAACATCATATTGATTGGGCGGTTCCATGGCTCAATATTTGCCATATCAACGCCATCGATGAGTACTTGTCCCGTAGTAAGTTCTTCAAAGCCTGCTAATATCCTCAATAGCGTACTTTTTCCAGATCCCGAACCTCCTAATAGACAAAATAATTCATTTTCATAAATATCTAACGTTACGTTATCAACGGCAGTAAATTCACCAAATTTTTTAGTTACGTTTTTTATTTGAATAAAAGGTTTAGCGCCATCTTGTTTCCAAAGGGGCATTGTTGTTTCTTGAGTCATTCGAGATTCCTAGGGATATTTTCGACAGGATATAGAGTTATTATTATCGTTATTTTCTAAAATATAAGGGCAAATTAATGCCCTTATATTTACCAGTTAAAACTATCTACCTGTTTTAATTTGTGTCCATGCACGAGTTAATTTACGATCAAAGCGTGATGTGTGAGCTAGTTGAGAAAATAGCTTCTCTTTTGTTTCGCCAACAGGGTAGATACCGACATTTGTTTTAATGTCTTCGTTAACAAATTTAGCAGCTGCTTCGTTAGCTACGGCGTAGTAAACGTAGTTCGAAATGCCAGCACCAGTTTCCGCTTTTAAGATGTAGTTAATAAAAGCATAAGCTTCTTTCTTATGAGGAGCATCTGCTGGAATGGCCATCATATCGAACCAAGCAATAGTGCCTTCTTTAGGAATTAGGTACTCAACGTTAATACCTTGTCCTGCTTCACTAGCACGGCTACCTGCTTGTAACATGTCGCCGTTATAACCAAGAGCAACACAAATATCGCCATTAGCTAAATCGGCAATAAGACGACTTGAATCGAAGTATTTGTAATGAGGACGAGCCTTTTTAATCATGGCTTTTGTTGCTTTAAGATCTTTACCATCTTCTGAGTTAGGATCTAAGCCTTCATAGTTCATCGCAATAGCCATTACTTCGGCAGGCGAGTCTAATATGCCAATACCACAATCAGCTAGTTTTGCTGCAACTTCAGGTTTAAAAATTAAATCTAAACTATTAAATTTAACATCACCTAAGCGTGCTTTAACCATGTCAGAGTTAATACCTAATCCAATCGTGCCCCATGTATATGGAACACTGTGCTTATTTCCTGGATCATGAAGCGCCATTTTGCCAGCCATGGCTTTATCAATGTTGGTGTAGTTTGATAAAATAGTTGGATCAATTTGAGCATAAATTCCAGCTTTAGCTTGTCGCTCTAAAAATGAACCTGTAGGAACAACAACATCGTAACCTGAACCACCAGCCATCAATTTTGCTTCTAGAATTTCATTCGAATCGTAAACATCATAATTAACTTTGATACCTGTTTCTTTTTCGAATTGTTTAATTGCAGCTGGATCGATATAATCAGACCAGTTATAAACGTTAACAACTCTTTCTGATGCAGACGCTGCCATTGCTGTCTCTTATACACATCTGACGCTGCCGACGAAGAG
>CAJXUT010000151.1 GCA_913061365.1 uncultured Colwellia sp. | reverse complement strand
CCTCTACGTCTCGTGGGCTCGGAGATGTGTATAAGAGACAGAGCGTATACATTGATGCAAGTTCTGGCCGATTAGTCGGTCATAGCAATGACGATAAACGCTTTGCTGATTTATTTTTTAAATTACATTTTATGGATTATGGTTTACTGGGAAAGAGGGGAAGTTTTAATAATGGCTTAGTAATATTCTTTTCTCTGCTTACCTTATTACTTTGTTTGACTGGTGCAACTTGGGTAGTTGATTTAATACGAAAAGGTCGTTACAGATTATAGTTCTTCAATTTTATAAGTAATTAAATTATAGGCAATAAAAAAGCGAAGATTAACTATGTTAATGCTTCGCTTTATTTCCGCTTTCTTTATTATCTTTACTTATCTCAAAAGAGTGTAAAATAATAAAGTAGAAAGTGAGTTCTAATTAAAGAGCTACAACGTTCTCAGCTTCTGGGCCTTTTTGACCTTGTTTAACACTGAAAGATACTGCTTGACCGTCAGTAAGAGTACGGAAGCCGTCTCCTGTGATAGCGCTAAAGTGAACAAACACGTCAGGACCATTTTCTTGCTCAATAAAACCGAAACCTTTAGTTTCGTTGAAAAATTTAACTTTACCAGTAACTGAATCAGACATTTTACATTTTCCCGTATTCTTAAAAAATAATATTAGTGTAGCGTTTTATTTATTAGGATAAATCCATAAAATTAACGCCGTTTTTACCCGAGTAAATGCCCTCTACCATAAGTAGTACAGGAAGAGGAAGGAAACAAACCATATTCGTAACAAAGCGTATTTGGAACAAACTACTAGCTTGCATTGCCTAAATCCGTTTGTTAAAAATATTCAAATATAAAGCTATCTGATAAATCTAAAACAAAAGTTAGTATCAACCTTCATCCGCAATACAAAAACTCAACGCAGCGGCATAATAACACAGCTATTTTTAATATGCTTTAGGAAAAGCTTAAATAGTTCATTATTTTTTGTAAATAATTTCACTTTTTTAATGTGAAAAACCCACATAGCCCATAAACACTAGCCTTGCGATAATTAGCAATAGGGTGAATGTTCATGATTTATGTGGGTTATATTGAAAATAAGTAATAAATTAGCTAATTAAAGAAAATTATTACTTAAATTCTACTTATGATTAAAGTGCTGCAATTTGCTCTTTTTGCTCTAACATTTTAGTTAATGCTGATTCTGCTTCGTTTAATTTCGCTTTTTCTTTGTCAATTACAGCAGCGGGTGCCTTGCTAACAAAATTCTCATTGCTGAGCTTACCGCGTGTTCTCGCAGCATCTTTTTCGAGCTTATCAATTGCTTTGTCTAAGCGTGCTAATTCGGCGTCTTTATCAATAAGACCTGCCATCGGAATTAATAGAGATAAATCACCAACAACAGCTGATGCACAAGCAGGGCCTTGCTCGTTTTCAGGCAGTACAGTAATACTCTCTAATTTAGCTAGAGAGCTTAAAAACTGTTCGTTTTCAGTCAAACGTCGTTGATCGATGTCGCTAACGTTTTTAAGTAATACAGGTAATGATTTACTTGGTGAAATATCCATTTCACCTCGAATGTTACGAATGGCAACAATAAACTGTTTAACCCACTCTAAATCATCAATGGCTTGTTGGTCACAATTACTTTCATTAAATTGTGGGAATGCCTGCACCATAATTGAATCGTCAGTTTTACTGAAGTTACTCAAAGGTTGAACTCGTTGCCAAATAGTTTCAGTGATAAAAGGCATGATAGGATGCATTAGGCGGAGTAAACCTTCCAATACATTGACTAAGGTATGACGTGTACCACGTTGCTGAGCTTCATTTCCTTTGAAAAACACCGGCTTTGTTAATTCTAAGTACCAATCACAGAATTGATTCCAAGTGAACTCATATAAAGCTTGTGAAGCTAAATCAAAACGGAAAGTGTCAAAGGCTTCATGCACTGTTTTTACTGTTTGTTCAAACTGGCCAATGATCCAACGATCGGCTAATGAGAATTCTAGTTCGGCATTAGCTTCTTGGCCACAGTCAAACTCTTCGGTGTTCATTAGTACATAACGGCTAGCATTCCATAACTTGTTGGTGAAATTACGGTAACCCTCAAGGCGCTTCATATCCCAGCTAATGTCACGTCCTGTGGTTGCAACAGACGTTAAGGTAAAGCGTAATGCATCCGTACCATGAGCCTCAATACCATTTGGGAATTCTTTTTTGGTAAGCTTGTCTATTTTCTTAGCAAGCTTAGGTTGCATCATATTACCAGTACGTTTTTCTAATAAATCTTCTAAAGAAATACCGTCAATCATATCTAAAGGATCTATTACATTACCTTTAGATTTACTCATTTTATCGCCATTTTCATCACGAATTAGACCTGTCATATAGATCTTTTTAAAGGGTATTTGTGCTTTGCCATTTTCGTCTTTGTTGAAATGCATGGTCATCATGATCATACGCGCAACCCAGAAGAAAATAATGTCAAAACCAGTCACTAAAACATCAGTAGGGTGGAATGTTTTTAAGTCTTCAGTTTCATTTGGCCAGCCTAGCGTTGAAAAAGTCCAAAGGGCTGAAGAGAACCATGTATCTAATACGTCATTATCTTGCTTAAGTGTTACATTCGCAGCAATGTCGTTATTCGCTCTTACTTCTTCTTCGGTTCGACCAACATAAACTTTACCACTTTCGTCATACCAAGCTGGAATACGATGTCCCCACCATAATTGGCGAGAGATACACCAATCTTGAATATCGTTCATCCAAGAAAAATATAAGTTTTCATATTGTTTTGGTACAAATTCGATTTGACCATCTTTAACTGCATCAACCGCTGGGCCTGCTAATTTTTCAACACGCACATACCATTGGTCAGTTAACATTGGTTCAATGATCACACCCGATCTATCGCCATAAGGGGCAACTAAATCATGATCTTTAACCTCAACTAATAAGCCAAGCTCATCAAATTTTGCCACAATCGCTTTACGCGCAACAAATCTGTCCATACCTGCGAATTCACTTGGTAATTCAGTACTGTAGGCATCACAGATCTCGCCTTTGGTATCATAAACTTCTGCCGCTGATAAAATAGCAGCGTTTTTATCTAAAATATTAATTTGCGGTAGTGAGTGACGTTTGCCGACTTCGTTATCGTTAAAGTCATGAGCAGGGGTTATTTTTACGCAACCTGTGCCTTTCTCCATATCGGCATGATCATCACCCACAATTGGAATTAAGCGATTTACTAATGGTAATAATACTTGTTTGCCAATCAAATCTTTATAACGAGGATCTTCTGGGTTTACCGCAACACCAGTGTCACCTAATACTGTTTCTGGACGAGTAGTGGCAACCACTAAATAATCAAGACCTTCGGCTGTTTTTACGCCATCAGCTAAAGGATAGCGTAAATGCCACATGTGGCCTTTTTTGTCTTTATTTTCAACTTCTAAATCAGAAATAGCGGTATGGAATTTAGGATCCCAGTTAACAAGGCGTTTACCACGATAAATTAAGTCGTCTTCAAATAAGCGTACAAACACTTCTTGTACCGCTTCAGACATACCTTCATCCATGGTGAAGCGCTCACGGCTCCAATCGATAGAGTTACCTAAACGGCGCATCTGTTTACCGATAGTGCCACCAGACTCTTCTTTCCATTGCCAAATTTTATCAATAAAACCTTCACGTCCGTAATCGTGACGTGTTTTATCTTCTTCTGCTGCTATTTTGCGCTCAACAACCATTTGTGTTGCAATACCAGCATGATCGCAACCTGTTTGCCAAAGGGTGTTTTTCCCTTGCATACGCTGGTAACGAATTAACGTGTCCATGATGGTTTGTTGAAAAGCATGTCCCATATGCAAAGAGCCTGTGACATTAGGTGGTGGGATAGCAATGCTGTAGCTGTCACCTTCACCAGTTGGGCTAAAGTAACCTTGCTCTTCCCAGCTAGTATATAAAGATTGTTCAATGTCGGTTGGGTTGAATGTTTTTTCCATCATGTTCTCGAAATAAAAGTTGTAAATTGTAGGTTATTTGTAACTTAACAATGCGCGGACAAAACTGATGTCGTACGATGTTATATTGCATTAAAAATAGCCTACATTATTGTGTTTCTGCTATTGTTTGATTATCAACTTGAAAACCTAGTTGACGACAAGTCTTAAATCTTTCGCGTGCCAGTTGTTTCAATGTTTCATCACTAGGTACAAAATCAACAATTAATTGAAACTGATTGGCAAAGTTAGGCACTGTGCTAGATAAGTTAATCAAGACTGGTCGACGACCTCGTGGTGCTTGATGACTAATCTCAACTGCTGCACCTTGCTTAGGGCCTTCACCAGATAAGTTATGGGGCACAAAACTATCGCTGTCGAATGCCCATAATAACTCATCTACTTGCTCAGCACTTTTTTGATCTTGAGTATAAATAAATACCCGTTGGTTTTGGCGATAAAAATAGCTAGCTTGTAAACAGGCATGATAAAAAGTTGCGCTAGCATTATCATTGCTAGCATCAGCTTTTTCTTTATCAGGAAGTAAATAAAACATAACCTGTGTTTGCATTGCTATTTATCTCTTAATGTTCTTTTTGAAACAGAACTATTCGCCTTGTTCCTGACCTGCTTTGTTAAGCAAAAATTGCGTTAACATACTTACAGGACGACCTGTTGAGCCTTTATCTTTACCACCGCTACGCCACGCTGTACCAGCAACATCTAAATGCGCCCAGTTATATTTTTTAGTAAAGCGTGCTAAGAAACAAGCTGCGGTAATTGTACCAGCACCTTTGCCTCCTATATTTGCCATATCAGCAAATGGGCTTTCAAGCTGTTCTTGGTAATCGTCCCATAACGGTAAACGCCAAGCTCTGTCACCACTTTGTTCTGACGCATTTAATAGTTCATGAGCAAGTGGGTTATGTGAACTTAGTAAGCCAGTCGCATGTTTACCTAGGGCAACAACACAAGCACCGGTTAAGGTAGCAACATCAATAACAGCTTCAGGATCGAAACGCTCAACATAGGTTAGGGCATCACATAATACTAAGCGACCTTCCGCATCTGTATTTAACACTTCAACTGTTTGTCCAGACATAGTCGTTAAAATGTCACCTGGACGATAAGCATTGCTACTTGGCATATTTTCACAGCCAGCTAAAACACCAATAACTTTAATTGGTAGGTTTAATTCAGCTAAAGCATGCATAGCACCTAAAACACCTGCAGCACCGCCCATGTCATATTTCATTTCATCCATACCTGCGCCAGGTTTTAATGAAATGCCGCCACTATCAAAGGTAAGGCCTTTACCCACTAATACAAGTGGTTTTGAGTCATCATCTATGCCGTTATACGTCATGATGCTCATCAATGATTCATTAACTGAACCTCGACCAACAGCCAAGTAAGAACCCATGCCTAACTCTTCCATTTCTTGCTCATTTACAATGGTAGTTGTGACATTTTCATAGTCATTATCAAGGATTTTAGCTTGTTCAGCTAAGTAGGCTGGATTACAAATATTTGGTGGCATGTTAGCGACATTTTTACAGGTAGTAATACCTTCTGAAATAGCTAGCGCATGATTAATTGCACGTTCACCAATTGGCAGTTCTCGACGAGTTGGTACATTGAATACGATTTTACGCAATGGTCTACGTGGCTCTTCTTTGTGTGTTTTTAAACTATTAAAGCTATATAAACCATCTTGAGTTGCTTCTACCGCTTGTCGTACTTTCCAATAAGTATCACGGCCTTTAACGTGTAGCTCAGATAAAAAGCATACTGCTTCCATTGAGCCTGTTTCATTTAATGTGTTAATGGTTTTATTAATTATTTGACGATATTGACGTTCATCTAATTCACGCTCTTTACCACAACCTACTAATAAAACACGTTCACTGAGAATGTTAGGTACATGATGTAATAATAACATCTGTCCAGATTTACCTTCCAAATCACCTTTACGCAAAAGATTACTGATATAGCCTTCACTTATTTCGTCAAGCTGCTCTGCTGTTGCACTAAGACGGCGTGGTTCAAACACACCAACAACTATACAAGCACTGCGTTGTTTTTCTGGGCTACCGCTTTTTATACTGAACTCCATGAGCTCTCCTTTTGCATAATAATTTAGTTTTTTCTTGGTTATTAATTTACCATACCCGTTCTACTTAAATATGTGTATATTTAAGTAGAACGGGTATATAACTTGCTAAAATCAATAAAAAATAGCACTCTTATCTGTTCAATTGATATGGCTAAGGGCTATAATTATAGGTGCTTTAATTAAAGTCGCTTATTTACTGACTATATAGTTTACTTACTAAAACGGCAAGTCTACTGAATATTTGCTGTAATGTCAGAAAAAAACACAGTTTTTATGGGATCTTTTTGTGATCATCTTTCGTTATTTATTAAAAGAAGTAGCTAAAACACAACTCGCAGTTTTTTTTGTGTTAATGACTATTTTTATCAGTCAAAAATTCGTTCGCGTACTTGGAGATGCTTCTGAAGGAAGTATTCCAGGGCAAATGGTGATGACTTTCATTGCGTTAAAAGTACCTGACTTAGCGGGCATGATGTTACCGTTAAGTTTATTTCTAGGGGTGCTATTAGCTTATGGACGTATATATGCTGATAATGAAATGACCGTTCTACATGCCTGCGGTGTGAGTGAATGGTATGTTGTAAGGGTAACTTTGGTATTAGCCTTAGTGACGGCAATATTTACCGGTATATTCACCTTATATTTAGCCCCAATGGCATCGGAATATCAATATCAAGTAAAAGACCAATTAGCTGCTGATTCAGGTTTAACTTCATTAGTGGCTGGAAGATTCCAAAAAACGGGGAATAAAAAAGCGGTAATTTTTATTCACGGAAAAAACCGAGATGACAATAGTTTTGATAAGGTTTTCGTTGCGCAATTACCAGATGAAAAGCATAGCGAAGAAAGTGTTATTAATTCTAGTTTAGTTTATGCAAAACAAGGGCAAGTTCTTGAAGGTGAGTCAGGCTCTCAACAACTCGTTTTATCAAATGGTACTCGTTATCATAGTGACGCGACAAACGGTGAATTTCAATCGGTTGCTTTTGACCAATATTATATTCAAATTCAAGATCAAGAAATAGAACAAAAACATCGCAAACTAAGTGCGCTACCTACGCAAGCATTATTTTATCCAACCGAAGATAAGTTAGTTGCTGAATATGGGGCAACTATTCAATGGCGTATCGCCTTTCCTTTAGCCTGTATTATTTTAATTTTTATTGCTGTGCCACTCAGTGTTGTAAACCCTAGACAAGGAAAATTTGCCAAAATGCTACCCGCATTAATGTTATTTTTAGGCTACTTTTTATTGTTAACTGCAATGCGTTCTGGCATAGAGCGACAAGCTTTACCTGTAGCTATCGGGCTTTGGCCAATTCATATTAGTGCTTTATTTCTAGGTATTATTTTATTGATGAAAGAGCGAAAAAGCGGTAAGAAATTAAAGGCGAAAATGCCACGGTTTAAGCGAAATGGCTTAGGTAAACAAAAGAGCAAAACTCAAAGTAGAGGGCAAGTATAATGCGAATTTTAGATGCCTATATTGGTCGCATAATCGCTTCAACTACTTTTTTAACCTTAATGGTTTTTGTCAGTGTTAGCGGCATTATTAAATTTGTTGAACAAATGCGTGCCGTTGGCCGTGGAAACTATGATTTAGCTCACGCTGCACTGTACGTACTTTATTCTATACCAAGAGACATTGAAGTGTTTTTTCCTATGTCAGCCCTTATTGGCGGGCTTATTGGTATAGGTATGCTAGCAAGTAATAGTGAATTAGTTGTTATGCAAGCTTCGGGATTATCGCGGTTAGATATTATTAAGTCCGTAATGAAAACAGCGACCATATTAATTTTTGTCAGTATGGCTGTTGGTGAGTGGCTTGCCCCAACAGGTGAAGCAACAGCAAGAGAAATTCGAGCGCAAGCTATTTCTGGCGGTAGTTTAATTTCTTCTAAAAATGGCGTTTGGGCAAAAGATGGTGATTTCTTTGTCAATATTGGTGAAGTATTAGAACAAGGACAGCTTAAAAAGATTCAAATTTATCGTTTTGATGAGCAATTGAAATTAGAAAGTTGGCTTCGTGCTGAACAGGCTGTTTATCAAGATAATGTTTGGTTACTATCCAACGTTGTTAATACTCAATTGAGTAAACAAAAAATTATTACGACCAATGCAAATCAACAAGTATGGGTTTCATCATTAACACCAGAAAAACTTGGTGTTGTAACGGTTACACCTGAATCATTGTCGGTAACGGGTTTAATTGATTACTTAGATTATCTAGAAGCAAATGAGCAAGATCCTAGTCGTTATCAGCTCGCTTTTTGGCGAAAAATAATGCAACCCTTTACCGTTGCTGTAATGTTGCTAGTAGCGCTGTCTTTTATTTTTGGTCCATTACGCTCTGTATCAATGGGCGCAAGAATTATGATGGGCGTTGTAACAGGTATTATATTTTTTGTTTGTAATGAAGTGTTGGGCTCATTGAGTTTGGTTTATCAATTTCCACCACTGATAGGCGCCATTTCACCGAGTATTATATTTGTGAGCGTTGCTTGGTATTTTATAAGTAAAAAAACAACATAAACACATTAAAAAGGCTAAACATATTAAGTGATGAGAATATGTTTAGCCTTGTTTTCTATTTTAAAATGATTATCCGCTTATATTAAAGTCGGCCTTTATTTGCTGCTAGTGTTAATACAACAACTTCTGTGTTGGTTACTCTATCCTGTAAACTCAATTTATTTTTACGATCAAAAATTACCGTTAAATTACCTAAACCTAACAAGGTTGGTATTAAGCGCTTTAACCCTGTTTTTATACTGATACGTGTGCCATCTTGGTTTTGTAAGCGTAATCGCCATGCTTTCATCCCTAAGGTTTGTCCACTTTTTTCCCAAAAATAAACAAAGAAAAAACAGACCCAAGCCAGCTTCCATAATTCATTTGGCCACTTCAACCATGAGGTGTTTGATATCGTATCTGAAAAATGCTCATACCCTTGCATATCATATAAACCAAGGTAGTAGCCTAAGTATATCAATAAGAATGAAACAGCCCCTGCTACCATATAAACAGCAAAGGAGATAAGTACATCATAAACCCATGAGCCGAATCGCCGGCGAAAGCCTGCTCGTGGAAAATGCTCTAATTCATAGTCACTCATAAGATACTCTTAAAATAATAAAAACAAGATAAATTTTTTCGCTAGTCTAACAAAAGTCAGCGTATAACAAAGTAATTAATTTTCTTTTTTAATTATTTCAATTTAACCATGTTGTTTAAATAAACATCACCTGAGTAAGCTTGCGATAAAAAAACTTGTCAACTAGGCTTTTTCTCGTATAATGCCCCCACTTCTTTTTAGTGATAATTTATCTAAAAGGATAAATACTATGTAAATTTTATTTTTTGCATAGCGTTATAGAAAAATGCCAGCGTGATGAAATTGGTATACATGGGGGATTCAAAATCCCCTGTCGCA